>JAFYOA010000118.1 GCA_017547865.1 Clostridia bacterium | reverse complement strand
GCTTCTGCTGTAACACAGGCTGGTGCGGTGAAATATGTTGAAGCAAAGGATCTGGATCTTTCCTACCGTCACAGTGTATTTTCCGGTGGTACGGATATCATTACCTCTCTGCGGGTAAAGCTCGTTCCCGGAAATCCGGAGGATATCCGTTCTAAAATGGACGATTTGATGGGCCGCAGGCGCGATAAACAACCCTTGGAATATCCCAGCGCCGGCAGCACGTTCAAACGGCCGGAAGGCTACTTTGCTGCGGCACTGATCGAACAGTGCGGGCTGAAAGGTGCTTCGGTCGGCGGTGCGCAGGTAAGTCAAAAGCACAGCGGCTTTGTGATCAATACCGGCAGTGCCACCGCGGCTGATATTCTCGGTCTGATCGCCCATGTGCGTGCAGTGGTACTGGAAAAGACCGGTGTGTACCTTGAGACCGAAGTGGAATTCCTGGGAATGTGAGATAAAATGGAATTTTTGATTTTAACAGGTGTGTCCGGTGCGGGGAAGACCCGCACCATGCACACGCTGGAAGATATGGGCTTTTATTGCGTGGACAATCTTCCGCCGGAATTGATTGGTACGTTTTGCGAATTGTGTGAAAAAAGCGGAACACAGCGTGCTGTTGTGGTAACGGATGTCCGCGGCGGAAGTTTTTTCAGTTCTTTTGAAAAAGCTTTGGATGATCTGCGTCGTGCAGGAAAAACATTTAAAGTTCTGTTTTTGGATGCTACCGATCAGGTGCTGATCAACCGCTATAAAGAAACCCGACGCCGCCATCCCTTTGCGGAACGTTGCATGGGTTCGTTGGCCGGTGCTGTTGCCATGGAACGGCAGCTTTTGGAGCGTGTGCGCGAAAGCGCGGATTATTTGATCGATACCTCAGATCTTTCTCCTGTGGAATTACAGAACAAGATCAATTCTCTGTTTCTTTTCCGTCTCGATGAGGCAATGGTGATTCATTGCTCCAGTTTTGGCTTTAAGCATGGGTTGCCTCGCGAAGCGGACCTGGTGTTTGATGTTCGTTTTCTGCCCAATCCTTTTTACGTAGAAGACTTGAAGCATAAAACCGGCTTGGACCAGCCAGTATATGATTTTGTCATGCAGAATCCCATTGCAGAAGAGTTTGTTTCCCGTTGGACGACGCTGGTGGATTTTTTGATCCCTCAATATGTAAAAGAGGGAAAGACAGAACTTCGGATCGCGGTGGGCTGCACCGGCGGTCACCATCGTTCTGTCGCGCTTACATCGTATCTGTACCATCATCTTCTGGATGCGGGGTATCGTGTGGATATGAACCATCGTGACATACATAAGTGAGGAAATATATGTCATTTGCAGCTGAAACAAAAGTGAATTGGCCGCCGTACAGCCGGAAAACGAATGCTGCCTTTTGGCGGAATGCTACGGCCTGGTATTGTTTACCCGTTGCTTTTCTTTGCAGGAAAAAAGTTATGTAACGGAATCGTTTCCCGCAGCGCAGAAATTTGCACAGTATACGGCAGAAGTGACCGGCGTAATGGCGGAAATTTCCACTTCTATCCGGCGTGCCAACGTGCACCTGTACACGGTTACGATTCCCGGTGAAAACCAGCGAGAGGCGGTGCTGTCTCGTTTTGGTCATACGGGAAAAGAAACTT
>JAFYOA010000117.1 GCA_017547865.1 Clostridia bacterium | reverse complement strand
CTTCCCCTGCCGGAAGAAGAGCTGCAGGCCCGGGTAGCCCGGGGCGAGTACCAGATTTGCATTGCGGGTGTGCAGGCCGAACGGCTGAACCCCCATCGTTTTATGGCGCAGCTGCTGGCCCTTTGCCCGGAAGAAACGATGATCGAAGACCTGCAGAATGCGGATTCCCCGGACCAGCTGCACAGTGTGGAGCAGCAGCTGGTGGACCGCGGCCTTGTATACCCCCTGTGGAGCAGTGAAAGCTGCTTTGCCCAGGCCCCGGCGGTGAGCGGCGCATTTGTGCACCCCCTGACCGCCCTGGACTTTACCGCCATGCTGAAAACCAAAAAATAAAAAACAAAGCTGCAGCGTAAAAACTGCAGCTTTTGCTTTATATAAACCTTTTTCAAGTGGGCAGTGCCCACAGCCACGTCACGGCGGGCAGTGCCCGCAGCTACGTCGCGGGGGTTAACCAGCGTGGATATCCACCAACTCGATCCAGGAAAAACGGTTATGTTTTTTCGTGAATTCCAGATATTTTTCCAAAGACGGATATCCGTTTTCGTCCAACAGGCGATAGTCTTCTGCCAGGTAACGGGGAATTTCGATTTGCAGGGTAACGCAGCAATAGGTGGTGTTTTTGAAAAGCATATCTGTTTCCACGCCGCCTGCAAATATTTCCTGCGGTTCTTCAAATAAGCCGGTCATCGAAGGGTATTGGTCTTTGTGTACCATCGTTACCCTGTCGTTGTTGATTTTTGTAAACTGAACTTCACTTTCCGAAAAAATCAGACTCAACGGTTCTTTTTGATGAGCATCGTAGCTCATCAAATGAAAAAACACAGCCGCCAATGTCAGAAGCACCAAAATAAAGCAAACATTCCGTATTGTATGCTTGGGCGTATCTTTTGCCAGCTGCAGCAGCACGCCTTCCTCTTCGTCTTCCAATCGGGAAAAATCCGGTTCCGCTTTTGGGGAAGCGCCGGTGGGGCGCAGGTGCCGGGCCAGGTTATGCCAGTCGCCGGTGCGGCCTGTTTCGGTGTTCAGCCGCTGCAGTGCCGTGCGGCCAATGTCCAGTTCTTCCTGCAGGGCCCGGGCGCGTGCCTGTGCCAGGGGTTCCACTGCGGCGGGGCTTTGCTGCATGGTCAAAATTTCCTGCACAGAAAAACCGCTTTCCCGCAGGGTCACAATGTCCTGCAGGGTGCGAACGTCATCAGCGGTGTACTCCCGCAGGGTGCGGCCGTAGGCTTTTTCTTCGGTTCTGGGCAGCAGGCCTTTTTCTGTGTAAAAGCGCACCGCCTTGGGCGTCAGCCCGGTCAGCGCACACACTTGCTTGATTTTCATGGTGAAACCTCCTTCGAATGCACCCATTATAGGCTGTGCCCTAAGGGGATTGTCAAGGTTTTTGGTAAAAAATTCGGCCAAAATCGCAATAAAAATGTACCGGATTCAAACTTCCCATGGTTGAAAACAGGGGATAAAGGTGATAGAATTAAAACATAGAATGAAAATACGGCCTGCGGGCCTTTCTGGAGGTATACAGAATGAAAAAAGAACCGATTCTGGTCATTATGGCTGCCGGTATGGGCAGCCGTTACGGCGGTATCAAGCAGATCGATCCCATTGGCGCCAACGGCGAGATCATCATCGATTATTCCCTTTTCGATGCGCGCCGTGCCGGTTTTAAGAAAGTTGTTTTCATCATCCGTGAGCAGATCAAGGATGATTTTATGGCCGTGGTGGGCCACCGTGCCGAAAAGTACTTCGACGTGTGCTACGCCATGCAGGACCTGAACGACATTCCTGCCCCCTATGCGGTACCGGAAGGCCGCACCAAGCCCTGGGGCACCGGCCACGCGGTGTATTCTGCCCGGCAGTTTATCGATGCTCCCTTCGCGGTGATCAACGCCGATGACTTCTACGGTCGTGAGGCTTTTCAGTTGATTTACGACAAGCTGGCCAACCTGCCGGAAGATGCCGAAGTATTGCCCTGTGCCATGGTGGGCTATATTCTGAAAAACACCCTTACCGACCACGGTTCTGTTTCCCGCGGGGAATGCACGGTGGATGCCGAGGGCTATTTGGAAGACATTACCGAGCGTGTGCACATTGAAAAGCGGGGCGACGGCGCCGCTTACACCGAAGACGGCGGCGAGACCTGGGTGGATATTTCCGTGGATACCACGGTTTCCATGAATCTCTTCGGTTTTCCCCAGGCAATGATCCATGCCTTTGAAGACGGCATTGGTGCATTTTTGGAAAAGACGCTGGTGGAAAATCCGCTGAAGGGCGAGTATTTCCTGCCCTTTGTGGTGAACGACCTGCTGAAGGCCGGCAAGGCCACCGTGCAGGTGATGCGCAGCACCGATAAGTGGTACGGCGTAACCTACAAAGAAGATAAACCTGTGGTGGAAGCAGCTGTGCGCGCGCTGACTGCTGCCGGTGAATACCCCAGCGAACGTCTGCTGGGTTGATCTCCAATTGTTGGGGGCTTATAAAGGGGTGGGGTTTTTATGTATTCCGGCAAAGATTTGCGCAAGTTGATCATTCCGCTCATCATTGAGCAGGTGCTGGCGGTCACCATCGGCATTGCCGATACCGTCATGGTCTCTTCTGCCGGCGAGGCAGCGGTGTCCGGCATTTCCCTAATCGATTCCATCAATATTTTGCTCATCAATCTGTTCACGGCCATGGCCACCGGCGGCGCCATTATTGCCACCCAGTACATGGGCAGCAAGCAAACAGAAAAAGCCCGCAATGCAGCCGCCCAGCTGGAAGTAACGGTGCTTGTCATCGCTTCTGTGATTATGGCGGTGTGCGTGGTGCTGCGCCGGCACATTATTTACCTTGTTTTTGGCAACATTGAGGCCGATGTAATGGCCAACGCGGATATTTATTTCCTGATCTCTGCACTTTCCTATCCTTTTATGGGCGTGTACAATTCCGGTGCGGCCCTGTTCCGTTCCATGAGCGATTCCAAAACCCCGATGCTCATTTCCACGTTTATGAATTTGGTGAACGTAACGGGCAACGCACTGCTGATCTATGGCTTCAGCATGGGCGCCGCCGGTGCGGCTTTGGCCACGCTGGTCTCTCGCGTGGTGGGCGCCGGTATCATCACGGTTATGCTGTTCAATCGCAAACGTCCCATTCATTTGGAAGCCTTGCTGCATTACAAACCGGATGCGCTTCTCATCAAACGTATTTTCAGCCTGGGTGTTCCCAGCGGCATCGAAAACAGCATGTTCCAGTTTGGCAAGGTGCTGGTGGCCAGCATTGTGTCTACCTTTGGTACAGCGGCCATTGCCGCCAATGCCGTGGCCAACAACATTGTGTCTCTGCAGGTTATGCCCTCGGTTGCCGTGGGCACGGCGATGATGACCGTGGTGGGAACCTGCCGCGGCGCCGGAAAGCTGGATGAGGTTAAGAAATACACCAAAAAACTGATGATCTATTCCTATGTGGTAATGGAAGTGATGATTGCCATTACCATGCTGCT
>JAFYOA010000116.1 GCA_017547865.1 Clostridia bacterium | reverse complement strand
CCATTTACCGTCTGAATTATGCGGTGGACCTGCGCTACGGCGTACTGTACGACCTGGCCCGCAATATTCTGGAAGATAAACCCATTTCTGTCACCACCCCCAGTTTTAACTGCATTTGGCAGGGAGATGCCAACGAAGCCGCTTTGCGCCTGCTGCTGCACGCTTCTGCCGATGTGTTCACCCTGAATGTGACCGGCCCCGAAACCGCCGGTGTGCAGGAGACCGCGCGGAAAATCGGTAAACTGCTGGGAAAAGAACCCACCTTTACCGGCACACCCGCCGATACCGCCTACCTGAACAACGCCGGCAAAATGTTTAAACTCTTCGGTTATCCCACGGTTTCGCTGGATCAGCTGATTGAATGGCAGGTGCAGTGGCTGCAGGACGGCGGCCGCACCCTGGATAAACCCACCCACTTTGAAGAACGAAAGGGGAGCTACTGATGAATCGCCACGAAACCGCTCTTTCCATTCTGCACGAAGGCACCGTGATCCCCGCCATTCCCCTGGTGCTGGATACCGACCGTAAATTTTCGCCCGAAGGCCAACGTACGCTGATCCGCTATTACCTGGATGCTGGCGTAGGCGGGCTTGCGGTGGCCGTGCACACCACCCAGTTCGAGATCCGCAAACCGGAACACAATTTGTTTGAAGCTGTGCTGCAGATCGCTTCCGATGAAATCTCTGCCTTTGAAGAACGCACCGGCAAGGTGATCGTTCGGGTGGCGGGCGTATGCGGTGAAACGGAGCAGGCTCTGCGGGAAGCAGCCGTTGCCAAAAAACTTGGTTTCGATGCCGTGCTGCTGAGTCCCGGCGGCCTGCACCACCGCACCGAAGCGGAACTGATTGAACGTACCCATGCGGTGGCGGCGGAAATGCCGGTCATCGGTTTTTACCTGCAGGTGGCCTGCGGCGGCCGGCGGCTTTCCTTCGATTACTGGAAAGCGGTGGCCGATACCCCCAACGTGGTGGCCATTAAATGCGCCGCCTTCAACCGTTACCAGAGCATCGACCTGGTGCGGGGCGTGGCCTTCTCTTCCCGCCGGGAGGAAGTGGCACTGTATACCGGCAACGACGATAACATCGTGGCCGACCTGCTGACGCCTTTCCGCTTTAATGTGGCGGGCGAACCCGTGGAACTGCGCTTTGTGGGCGGTCTGCTGGGGCATTGGTCTTTGTGGGTGAAAAAAGTGGTGGAGCTGTTTGAAGAACTGAAACAGTACCGTGATGGCCGCCCTGTGCCGGCGGAACTCTTGGCAAAAGGCGTGGAGATCACCGATGCTAACGGCGCGTTCTTCGATGCTGCCCATATCTTTGCGGGCTGCATTCCCGGCGTGCACGAAGTGCTGCACCGCCAGGGGCTGATGCCGGGCATTCTGTGCCTGAACCCGGACGAAGTGCTGACCGAAGGCCAGGCGGAAGAAATTGACCGGGTATGCCGCATGTACCCCACGCTGAACGACGATGATTTTGTACAGAAGAACCTGAATAACTGGCGCTGATCAAAGCCCCCGGAGCCGTGTGCTTTCTGGGGGCTCTTTGCTATGATTTTTCAGCAGAAAATGCAATTATTTGGTAGAAAAGAAATTATGGCTGTTCTATAATAAAATATGTATAGACTTTTGGAGGGTGACCGCCATGGAAGACAAGATGATCTTTGGTTTTACCGATGAAGAATTTGAAAAACTGACCCGCTATACCTGTCTGACCGACCGGCAGGACTGCAACGAACGCCGGGCCGAGATTCTCGGCATGGGCGGGCGGCAGGTGCAGGTGGCCCCCGGCGCCATCATTCGTATTCCGGTGAACCAGGTGGGCACGGATGTGTTCATCGGTCTGTATACATATCTCAACGGCGATGTTACCATCGGCGACCATGTGCTGATTGGCCCGCACTGCACTCTGCCGGCGGGCAACCATAAGTTTGATCCCGCCACCGGGTATTTTTCTGCCCGCACAAATAAGGATTACGATAACTCCATCGTCATTGGTGACGGCTGCTGGCTGGCCAGCGGTGTAACGGTGACCGCCGGCGTGAAACTGGGTAAGTGCAACCTGGTTTGTGCCGGTGCGGTGGTAACAAAAAGTACAGAAGATTACGCGATTCTGGCCGGTGTGCCTGCCAAACAGGTAGGAAAGATCGACCCTGCCACCGGTGAGATGATCTGGTTTGGAAAAAAGGAGGAAATTGAATGAGCCTCTTTTTAAAAGAAAGAACCGAAGCCCGGCAGCTGTTTCCCGCCCCGGTGAACGGTGCCGTGGTGCAGGAGACCCCGCCCTGCCTTTCCTGGCTGACGGAAAATTCTCCCTGCCCGGTGACGGTGCAGGTGTTTGGTGCCGACGGTTCGCTTTTCTGGCAGGGAAGTACAGAAAAGAATTACATCGTGCCGGAGAAGATTCTGCCGGTGGGTACATACACCTGGGATGTGCTGGCCGGAGAGGAACGCCGCGGCCTGCAGAAATTTACCGTAGGGGAAGAGGCCGTGCCCTTTGAACGGCCGGATGCCCGCACGCTGTTTGAAAGTGTGCCGGATGTGCGCCCGCGCCATCTGTTTTTTAAAGAAGATATCCCGGCGCTTCTTGCCCGGGAGACGGAACTGGCTGCTTTGGGCCGCACCGTGGCGGTGGCCATGGAAGACCCGCTGCCCCAGCGCCCCATGTTCCATAAAGACGAAAACGCCTTGCCGTACCGCGAATACTTTGGCCGCTTCCGCGATTTCTGCGACCGCGACCTGGTGGCGCTTTCGCTGGCTTATGCACTGCTGGGGGATGAAGCCGCCGGCAAAAAGGCGAAGGAACTGCTGCTGACCATTTGTGATTGGAACCCGGCAGGCCCCTGTTCGCTCAACGGTCCCTGGGGAGATGAAGTGGGGCTTTCCTGTGCCCGCTGCCTTCCTGCGGTGTTTGATTTGCTGTATCCCGTTTTAAATGATAAAGAGCGCATCTATGCGGCGCAGACGGTGTTTGCCTATGCACAGCAGTGCGAGTTCCGGCTGCAAAAGCTGGATTATTGCCGCAACCCCGGGGATTCCCATGCCGGGCGGCTGCCCGCTTACCTGGGTGAGGCTGCCCTGGTGCTGAAGGGCACCGGTGTGTGCCCGGAAGAAACCCTGGTTTCCTGGCTTTCGCAGGCGCTGGAAATTTACGGCGGTATTTTCCCCTATTACGGCACGGAAGACGGCGGCTGGGCAGAAGGCCCCTTCTATGCCAGCAGCTATACCAAGTGGTATCTGCCGTTCTTCAGCGCTGCCCGCCGTTTGGGCGGTGTGGATTTTATGCGCCGGCCTTTCTACCGCAAGCTGACCCATTTCTTCCTGCATTTCGCCCGTCCGGAGTACGAGAACCATCCCTTCGGCGATGGCTACTGGTGCCGCAGTGAAGACCCGGAGTGGCCGGGATTTTTCGCCCAGAACCCCCTGCGGGTGTATGCGGATCGGTTTGGCCCGGCGGCTGCCAAAGAACTTTCTGCTGTGTGTGAACAGCAGATCGATATTTATAAACTGCACCTGCTGGATGTTTTCCTGCCCACCGGCCCGGTGGAAGCGGCCGGGGAAGAAGACAACAGCCTGGCGGTGTTCCCGGAGGCCGGTTTTGCAGCACTGCACAGCGATTTCGTCGGCGAAAACGACCTGTGCCTGCTGATCCGTGCCGGCAAGTTTGGTTCCGACAGCCACCGTCATCCCGACCAGGGCTCCTTTGCGCTGTTCTGGAACGGGTTGGCACTGGTGAGCCCCTCCGGTTATTTTGGCCGGCAGTACGGCTCCAATCACCACCTGCAATGGACCAACACCACTCGGGCGCACAATGCCCTGCTGCTGGACGGCGAAGGGCAGTACAGCTTCAGCATGCTCTCCCGCGGGCAGATCACTTCTGCTGAAAAGACACCCGACGGCGGGAAACTGACCATGGAAATTCCGGCGGCTTACCCCTGCGGTGCCCACTGGAGCCGCACCGTGGAAATGAACGGCTGCACCGTAACGATCCGCGACCATGTGGAAGCGGAAGAGCCGGTGGCGGTTTCTTTCCCCCTGCATACGCTGGCTATGCCTGCCGCAGAAGGCGACGGTGTGGTGCTGCACCGCCCAGGTGTGCGCATGACCGTGCAGCCCGTGGCCGGTGACATGGCAGCCGCGGAGATTTCTGACCGTTTTGCGGTGGATTTGAACGACGGTGTGCCGGAAGCCTATCGGGTGGCCATGCCGCCCCAGTACCATGTGCTGTGGACGACCAAAGAAAAGAAAACGACCCATGACCTGTGCTTTACCCTGACGGTGGAGCCGGAGGAATAAGCCATGCGATTTGTGATCCAGCGCGTGACCCATGCTTCGGTCACGGTGGAAAATGAAGTGATCGGCGCCATTGATAAAGGTTTTTTGGTGCTGGTGGGCGTAAGCGGAACCGATACCACCGCCATTGCGGACAAAATGGTAAAGAAGCTCTGCGGCCTGCGGATTTTTGACGACGAAAACGGTAAGACCAATCTTTCGCTGGCCGATGTAAACGGCAGCCTGTTGGTTGTGTCGCAGTTCACCCTGTATGCGGACTGCAAAAAAGGCTACCGTCCGTCGTTTATCAATGCCGGCCCGCCGCAAATGGCCAACGAAATGTACGAATATATTCTTGCTGCCTGCAAAGAGTATGTGCCCGTGGTGGAGCACGGTTCTTTTGGCGCGGATATGAAAGTGGAACTGCTCAACGACGGGCCGTTTACCATTGTGCTGGACAGTGACCAGCTGTAATGAAAAACATAAGAAGGAAATGAATCATGGAAAAAGCAAAGAAGAATTTTTTACAGACCGCTTTGGGCGTGTGCATTTGCGCCACCCTGTGCTGCGCCCTGTGGGGCAGTGCTTCGCCCACCATTAAAACGGGCTATATCCTGTTCGATATCAATACCGCGCATACGGCTTCCATTATGCTCTTCGCGGGCATTCGCTTCTTCCTGGCGGGCTGGCTCACCATCCTCATCGGCAGTGTGCTCAACCGCAAGGTGCTGATCCCCAAAAAAGAATCTCTGCCCGATGTGGGCAAGCTGGCCCTGGTGCAGACCGTGCTTCAGTATGTATTCTTCTACACCGGTGTAGCCAATTCCTCCGGCGTCAAGTCTTCCATCGTGCAGAGCGTCGGCCCCTTTATCACCATTCTGGTGGCCTGCTTCCTGTTCCGTAAAGAAAAGTTTACTTCCATGAAGTTCATCGGCTGCATTCTGGGTCTTATCGGTATGATCATCGTGAACCTGGACGGCAGCTCCTTCGATCTGAACATGACTTTCCTGGGCGAAGGCTGCGTGATCCTCTCCAATTTCTGGAGCGCAGTGTCCTCTTCCATGATGAAGGGCTATTCTCAGAAAGAAAATCCCGTTACCCTCAGCGGCTGGCAGTTTGTGCTGGGCGGCGCCGTTATGGCCACCATCGGTCTGGTGCTGGGCGGCCGTGTGGGTGCGGTTTCCGTTGCCGCTGTGGGCGTGCTGCTGTATCTGGCTCTGCTTTCTGCTGTGGCTTACTCCCTGTGGGGCATGCTGCTCAAGGTCAACCCCGTTTCCCGCATTGCGGTGTTCGGCTTTATGACCCCCATCTTCGGCGTGCTGTTCTCTGCCGCTATGCTGGGTGAAGTGGAACAGGCGTTCAACCTGCAGACCATTTCTTCTCTGGTGCTGGTGTGCGCCGGTATCTTTGTGGTGAATAAGCTTTCTGCCGTGTGGGATGCCCGCATGGCTGCCAAAAAAGGAGCGTAATCATGCTTACAAATCTACGCCGCCGGTATATCGGCAATAAAGAATTTTATCTGATGACCATTGCGGTGGTGCTGCCCATTATCATTCAGAACGGTATCACCAACTTTGTCAGCCTGCTGGATAACCTGATGGTGGGTCAGGTGGGTACCAACCCCATGTCCGGTGTTTCCATCGTCAACCAGCTGATGTTTGTGTATAACCTCTGCATTTTCGGCGGTATTTCCGGCCCGGGTATTTTCACGGCCCAGTACCACGGCAGTGGCAACCAGCAGGGTATCCGCTATACGTTCCGCCTTAAATTCATGATTTCCGCGGTCATTACCGTGGCCGGCATTCTGCTGTGCGTGTTCTTCGATGAACCCCTGGTGCGCCTGTACCTGCACGAAGGCAGCTCTTCCGCCGCAGATATCGAATCCACCCTGCAGTATGCCCTGGATTATCTGAAGGTGATGCTGTGGGGACTGGTTCCCTTCGCCATCAGCCAGGTGTATGCCGGCACCCTGCGCGAGACCGGCCAGACCATGCTGCCCATGAAGGCCGGTATCACTGCCGTGTTTGTCAACCTGGTGCTGAACTACCTGCTGATCTTCGGTCACTTCGGTTTCCCGCAGCTGGGTGTTGTGGGCGCTGCCTGGGCCACCGTTATTTCCCGTTATGTGGAAATGCTCATCATTGTCATCTGGTCTCATACCCACACCAAGCAGCATCCGTTCTTCCATAAGGCCTATGGCCTTGTGCCCCTGGGGCTTGGCTGGAAAATCTTCTGGCGCGGCTTCCCGCTGCTGGTCAACGAGGGCCTGTGGGCTTCCGGTATGGCACTGCTCACCCAGTGTTATTCCATGCGCGGCCTGGATGTGGTTGCCGGTCTGAACATCGCTTCCACCGTAACCAATCTTTTCAACGTGCTGGTGCTTTCTTTTGGCAGTGCCACGGCCATCATCATTGGCCGCCTGCTGGGTGCCGGCGAGATGGACGAGGCCAAGAAGACATTCCACTGGCTGGTGGGCTTCTCCCTTATGGTCAGTTTGGCTGTTGCGGCCATGATGTCCGTTTCTGCGCCGTTGTTCCCCAAAATGTACAACACCACCGAAGAAGTGCGTGCACTGGCTGCTTCCTTCATTTTGGTCTCTGCGTTCACCATGTCGCTGCATGCCTATCTGAACTGTGCGTACTTTGCCATGCGTTCCGGCGGCAAAACCTTCGTTACTTTCCTGTTTGACTGCGGCTTTACCTTTGTGTGCCCGGTACCCGTGGCCTTTGTGCTGGCCAATTTCACCGGCATGCCCATTCTGCCCATGTACATCATCGTGCAGTCGCTGGATATCATTAAGTGCATTGCCGGCGCCATTCTCATTGGCAACGGCTTCTGGCTGAACAACATGGTGGAGGAAGACGCTCCCGCCGAAATCGAAGCCCTGTAAAATCGAAGCCCTGTAAAGTTTATTGCAGAAAGGGGAACCTTTCTTTATGAAGAAATTTTTGATCATTCCCAATCCGCTGAAGCCCGGTACCGCCGGTTACGGGGCACAGCTGGCCTCTCTGCTGGCGGCCAAGGGGCAGGAGCCCTGCATGCTGGCGGAACACGCCGCCTTTTGCGGCGCTGTGTGTCGTGTGCTTGAACCGAAAGAAGTCGCTGCTGTGGATGCGGCGATCATTCTGGGCGGCGACGGCACGGTGCTGACCAGCATGCACCGCTACGGTCTGTTGGATGTGCCGTTCTTTGGCGTGAATTTCGGCCATTTGGGTTATCTCACCGAGTGCGACCCCCAGGACACCGAGGCATATATTGATGCTGTGCTGGAAGACCGCTGTACCCTGGAGGAACGCATTGTGCTGGAAGGCACTTTGTGCAGCGGCGAGGAAAAAACCACCTTTGTCGGTATCAACGAAGCGGTGATCCACCGTGCGGCGCTGAACCGTGCCCTGCGGTTTTCCATCAGTGTCAACGGGAACATCATCCACAATTTTGCCGGCGACGGCATTTTGGTGGCGACCCCCACCGGTTCCACGGCGTACAATATCTCCGCCGGCGGTCCGGTGCTGATGCCTGCTTCCGATTGCTTTGTGATCACGCCCATCTGTTCCCAGTATCGTTCCAGCTGCCCGCTGGTGGTTTCGGCGGAAGATGTCATCGAGATTTCCATCCGTGAGCTGCCCCATTTTATTCCCGGCAGCGACAGCCCGCCGGTGATGGATGTGGACAGTTTTGCCCGTCTTACGGTGCAGCCCGGCTCCTCGGTCACCTTTCGCAAGGCGGAACAGAAGGTGCGCATGCTGAAGCTGAGCAGCGAAAGTTTTTATGTTGCGCTGAAGAAAAAGCTGTCTTCCAACGGCGGCTGAGTATGTTTTATTTGAAGAAGCGGCGGCGCGGCTGCAGTTTCTTCTTTGGAAAGAAGGAAAGACCATGTATCGTATTGTAAACAAAAAGGTGCTGAACCCCACCGTTACCATGATGGATATTGAAGCGCCCCTGGTGGCCCGCAAGGCCCAGGCCGGCCAGTTCATCATTCTGCGTGTGGATGAAGACGGCGAGCGTATTCCGCTGACCGTGGCGGGATTTGACCGTGAAGCCGGTACCGTGAAGATTATTTTCCAGGTGGTGGGCGCCACCACCGAGCGCCTGAACCACAAGGAACAGGGCGAATCCATTCAGGACTTTGTGGGCCCGCTGGGTATGCCCACCCATACCGACGGCCTGAAGAAAGTGGCCGTGGTGGGCGGCGGCGTGG
>JAFYOA010000115.1 GCA_017547865.1 Clostridia bacterium | reverse complement strand
TCTGTAAAATATGCTATACTAAATACAAATCGCCGTGATTCGACACGACGGAAAAGGAGAATTTGAAATATGGAGTTGAAAACAATTTCTCAAAAGCTCCGCGGCATCCGCAAAACGTGCGGATTTACGCAGCAACAGGTCGCCGCAGTGCTGAATGTCGACCGGTCCACCTATACATACTACGAAATCGGAAAAACCACCCCGGATATCCGCACGGTAAAAGCGCTGGCTGATTTGTTTAATGTTTCGGTGGATGAGCTACTGATGGACGAGGAAATTGTTGGTGCCGTGACGGAAAGCGAAAGTGATGCGAATGAGGAAGCGATGGCAAACGGCGCAGCAGATCTGCCGGAAACCGCCAACAAGCTGACCCGCGCCGAACGGGAAGTTCTGCTGTATTACCGTGCCCTTTCTACCCAGGACCGACAGATGATCCTGCAGGAAATGCGCAAGACCCTGCATGCCGCCCAGGAGGAACAAAACTGAATACAAAGTGACCGCCCTGCAAAAGCAAGGCGGCCTTTTTTATTCATCAGTAGGTCAGGATCACAGCGCACAGCTCGGTGTCTTCGGTGCCGGGGTTGCGCACGGAATGCTTGCCGCCGCCCAGCACGATGCAGCTGTCACCGGGATACAGCATTTCTTCCTTATCGCCATCCAGATAAGCGGCGGTGCCTTTCAGCACAATGAAGATCTCCTCTTCGTTTTCATGCACATGGGGACCAATGGAGGAACCGGGCTCCAGGGTGAGGCTGGCCAGCAAGCGGGCGCGGCCATTGTATTCGCCGGCATCCAAGTAACGGCGCACGGTTACATCGCCGGTGCCGCCGCGCATTTCGTGGTTGACCACTGCGGTCTGTTCGTTTTTACGTTTGATCATGGGAAATTCCTTCCTTTCAACTGCACTTTGTGCAAAAATATTTTTGTTTTACGGTGCAAACCTTTTGCAGTATGCGCCGGTTTGTGTTACAATAAGAATAAGATACCCCAGCAACAACATGACGAGGTGATTTGTATGGAATTTGACGCGTTTACCGGCGGCGTGGACTTTGGCGGTCTGCGCACCAAAAACGATATCAAGATCCTCATTTGCTATATGCTGTGCACCCTGGATGCCCCCTTCTCCAAAGAAGACGTGGTGCAGGTGCTGCAGGAACAGGCGCTGGCCAATTATTTTGAGATCAACGACGCCTTCTCTTCTCTGGAAGAAATGAACAACATTGAAAAGGACGAGGACACCGGCGACTACACCCCCACTGCCACAGGCCGGCAGATTTCGGAAAGTCTGTACGCCGTTCTGCCCCTTTCTGTGCGTGAAAAAGCCATTCAGGCCGCCATGCAGCTGCGTGCCCAGGCGAAGATCGAACGGGAAAACACCGTGGAGATCGAACGCACCGACAACGGCTACAATGTGATCTGCCATGTTTCCGGCGGCAATGTGGAGTTGATGCAGTTCACCCTGTATGTGCCGGACCTGTACCAGGCACGCATGGTGAAGCGCAATTTCCACAAAGACCCGGTGAGCATTTACCGTCTGCTGCTGGCAGCGGCCACCGGCAACCGCGAACTGGCGGAGGATCTCTTCAATACCGCTACCCGCTGATGCACCCAACACCCGAAGCACTTCGCTTTGGGTGTTTTTATTTTTTCAGAAAGAACCGCTCGATGGCCCGGGCGGCACCGTCGTGGTCGTTATCATCGGTCATAAACTTTGCGGCGGCTCTGGTGCTCTCCCCCGCATTTCCCATAGCAACGGAGACAACCGCCCAGCGCAGCATGGGTTCGTCGTTCTCACCGTCGCCCAGAGTCATTACCTCGCTGCGGTCAAAGCCCAGCAGGCCGCACAGCGTTTCCAGTCCCTTCGACTTGCACACACCCGGCGCATTGATCTCCATGGTATTGGGCAGAGACGACGCGATTTCCATTTCGCCCAAAGCACGCAGGCGGGCAGTAAGCTCCGGGCGAATCTCCGGCGGCACAAACTGGGTGTTCAGCTTTTCCGGGCGGATATTGTTTTCCAGAATATAGGCTTTCTGGTCCGGCACCTTGGCCCGGTATTCTTTTTTCAGGTACCGCAGACGGTCCGGCGGAAAATGATACACTTCTTCGCCCAGGCGCACATTATCGGTGAAGGTCACCGCGCTGCCCCGGTCGTAAAATTCGTAATACACGCCGAATTCATCGTAAACTTCCATCACTTTCACCGCAAGCTCGGTGGGAATAAGATCATCGGCCAAAACCTTCTCTTCTTTACGGTCGTAAACAATGGCACCGTTGGAAGACACAAGATACCGCACCTGGGGCAGGGCCATCAGGTCTTTCGGCATAAAAGAAAGCAGGCGGCCGGTGGTGGGGACCAGCAGTGTTCCCTGTTCGGCAGCGGCAATCAGGGCATCCCGGTTGGCAGCAGAAAGCTGGCCGCCGCTGTTCAGCATGGTGCCGTCCAGGTCAAAAGCAAACAAACGGATCATGTCGTCCTCCTCAGATGTTCATGCCCAACCGAAGCTTGAGCTTCTGCAGCGGGTTCAGTTTGGACATATCCTTGGCGCTGATCACCCATTCCGGCAGGATCTCTTCCAGCACAACCTGGGGAACCTTATATTCTTTTTCCGTCCGCTGGGCCTTCAGGTCATCGATGAGGGCGGTGTAATCCTTTTGGCTGATCTCCGTGCAGTCCGGGGTCAGCCGGGTGTAATCATCGGGCTTGGAATACTGGGAATAGTAGATGAAATCCGCCCACACGGCGTATTCTGTCAGCTTTACCTTTTCCTCCGGCACTTCCAGCACCAGACGATACGAGGCAGAAACTTTGCCGTTGGTATTCTGCCGGCGGCCGGGCAGCACGCCAAACACCGGGCACACACAGTGCAGACCCAGCATATCGATAAGAGCGGCGTATTCGTTTTTATATTTCAGGCTGGGAAAGGCGCGATACACACGGTTTTGTTTGAGTATGCGCCACACTGCAGCGGACTGATAGGTAATAATTTTCATAAAACAGGTTCCTTTCCTGTGAGTTCAGAAATCTCCGGGTGAAGGGGCTTGACGGCCCATTCGTACAAAAAGGGGTCGAGCCGTCCGTATTGGTCCGGCTGCACCAAAAAACGTCGCAGCAGTTTTTCTTCCTCCTGCCCCGTGCCGCCGTAAAAAGCATCGGCAATACCGCCGGCAATGCAGCAAACAGTATCGGTATCGCATTTCACACTGAAGGCGTTGCGGATGCAGGACTCCCAATCGGTGCTTTCAAAAAAACAGCGCAGAGCCAAGGGCATTGTGCCCATGGCGGTAACATCGAATTTACCAAAGGGCCGGTACAGTGCCAGCGGGCGATGGATGGAATAGCCGAATTTTGCCCCGTAATGCATGATTTCTTTTTTTGTAGCCCCGTGCAGTGCTAGAAACGTGGCGCCGGCAGTACACTGGGCAGCTTTAATGCCCTCCGGGTGGTTGTGGGTACATTCCGCACTGCGGGCGGCTTCCCGTTCGGCTTCTTCCAGAGAGGAGGCCCATTGACCGATGAACCCGGCCCGCATGGCGCCGCCGTTGCCAAAGCTGTTGTAGCCCCGCTCGCTGCCGGTTTCCAGCCATTGCTTAAACATAACGCCATAGCCTGCCTTGGGGTAGCGCTTACCGAAAAGATGGAAGGCTTTTGCGTAGGATGTGCCGGTGAGCAGTGCATACTTGACCGCTACGGACATGACGGTATCGTCGGTAAAACGGCAGCTGCCGTCAAACAGCGGAACCGTATAAGGATCAAAATGGGTGGGCCGACTGAATTCATACCGGGAGCCGGTAATATCTCCCAAAAGTGCACCGTACACAAAAACACCTCCTTTGTTTTGTACAATCTTATCATACCAAAAGTTTTCGTCACCGTCAATTCCGGCATAGGGTTCACCGCGTGAAAATTGTTGGCTTTTTTGCGGGAACGTGGTAAAATAAAAACAGTATACGCATATTCCCTTTGTTGTGGGAAACACTGAACAGGAAAAAGGATTTTTTGAAAGGATGGGACCAATGAAACGATTGCTCTGCGCGCTGCTTGTCTGTGCGCTTCTTTTTCCCTCTTTAACCGGCTGCCTGCCCCGCCGGAATACCGAAAGCACCGCAGGAAGCGAAAGCTACACCGCCGAGAGCACCCTCTCCTCCGCCCCCAGTGCGGAAAGCAGCGAGAGTTCCCAGGAAGCATCCGGTGAAAGTTCGGTGGAAACTTCCGAAGAATTTTCAGGAGAAAGCAGCAATGTGCCTGCGGATAGCTCCGCCGTTTCTTCCGCTTTGGAAGACGGCCTGGTGGCAGTGACTATCCCCGCGGATTTTTTCCATTCCGTACAGCTGGATACCCTGGTGGAATCTGCCAAACGGCTGGGAATGGAAAATTACCACACCAACGAGGACGGCTCTGTAACATTTTATATGACAGAAGAAACACACCGGCAGGTGGCAGGCACGTTTGCCTCCATGCTGCACACCTATTCCGGCACCTTGCCCGGGGGTGAACACTGGCCCGCGGTGGTAAAATGCGAACTGAACGAGGATTTTACCGCCCTGACCCTGTATGTGAACGAGGAAAAGCACACCGAAAACGACCGCAGTGCCGCCGCAGCGCTGTATGTGCCGGTCTCGCTGTACCGTATTTTCCTTGGGGAAACACGGGAGGAAATTTCTTTGGCAGTGACGATCAAAAACGGCGACGGCAGCAAAGTGCTGGAAACGTTTGTATACCCCGAAAAATAAACCCAAGCGGAGGCACGGTGGTGTCTCCGTTCTTTATTTGTTGACAAAGAACGCACCGGGGACTATAATGCAGTTACAGCCACCAAAGGAGGAACAAACCGTGTCTATATATAAGAAAAGCGCAAGTTTTGATATCGTTGTGGTGGGCGGCGGCCTTTCCGGCATGTGTGCAGCCATTGCGGCGGCCCGCATGGGGGCCAACACCGCCATTGTGCAGAACCGCTCTGTATTCGGCGGCAACGCCAGCTCGGAGATCCGCATGCACATTTTGGGCGCCAACTGCCACCAATCCAAAGATAACCTGCGTGAAACCGGCATCATTGAAGAAATACTGCTGGCCAACAAAAGCCGCAACCCCTATGCCTCCTTCCCCGTGTTCGATACGGTGATGTGGGAGAAGGTGCGGTTCCAGAAGAACCTGACTTCTTTTTTGAACACCAACATGGATGACGTGCTGATGGAAGACGGGAAGATCAAAGGTATTCTGTGCCACCAAAGCTCCACCGAAACGGAGTGGACCCTGTACGGCAATGTTTTTGTAGACGCCACCGGCCACGGCACCCTGGGTGTAATGGCGGGCGGTGCCCACCGCATGGGCAGCGAAAGCAAGTATGAATTCAACGAGCCCAGCGCCCCGGAAGAAGCCAACACCGATACCATGGGCAATTCCATGATGTTCATTGCCGCCGACCGAAAGGAACCGGTGAAATTTAAAAAGCCGGAATGGGCCTACACCTTTACGGAAGAACAGCTGAAACACCGCCCCCACCTGGAAGAAGTGACCGCCCACGCCGACGACGGCGAAATTGTGGCGCCGGATGCTGCCAAAAACCAACTGCCCGGCTTTTCCAATCCGGATTCCGGCTACTGGTGGATCGAACTGGGCGGCGACAGCGACGATATTATTGCACAGCACGAAGAGATCCGCGATGACCTGGTGAAAAGTGTGTTCGGCGTGTGGGACCACATTAAAAATGGCGGAAACCACGGCAACATTGAAAATTACGACCTGGATTGGGTGGGCATGGTGCCCGGCTACCGCGAAAGCCGCCGGCTGGAAGGCGATTATATTTTGACGGAAAACGATGTGCGTGCCAACCGTATTTTTGAAGACGCTGTGGCCTACGGCGCCTGGCCCATGGACGTGCACGTGCGCGGCGGGCTGAAAGACTGGGACAAATACCCCTCTATGGTGCTGAATTTTGAAGGCTGCTACACCATTCCCTACGGCTGCTACTGCAGCAAAAACATTGATAACCTGATGATGGCCGGCCGCGACATCAGCGCTTCCAAAATGGCGTTCAGTTCTCTGCGGGTGATGGGCACCTGCGCCATCGGCGGACAGGCAGTGGGCACCGCAGCCGCCATGGCTGTGCAAAAAGGCTGTTCTCCCAAAGAAATCGGCAAGCAGCATATCCGTGCGCTGCAGCAGCAGCTTCTCAAAGATGACTGCTACATCCCCGGCTTTAAAAACGAAGACGAAAACGACCTGGCCCGCAGCGCCCGGGTGACCGCCACAAGCGAAACGGAAGGCTGCCCGGCAGCAAACGTAACCAACGGCGTAGCCCGCACAGTGGGCGATGCAAGCAACTGTTGGGCCTCTGCACCTCTCTCGGAAGGCCCCCAGACCCTGACCCTGCAGCTGCAGAACGCCGCTGCCCTGCGGCAGGTGCGCCTCACCTTCGACTCTGACCTGAGCCGGGAGAATATGCCCTCCATTGTAAAAATCGTGCGGGAACGGCAGGAAAAGACGCTGCCCGCCGTGCTGGTGAAAGACTACCGCCTTGCCCTTTTGAAAAACGGCGAAACGGTTTGGGAAGAAACCGTGGAAGACAACACCCGGCGCCTGTGCGTGCACGACTTGCCCGCTGTGGACTGCGACACGATGCAGCTGACGGTGACCGACACCTACGGCCACAACTGCGCCCGTGTGTTTGAAGTGCGCATTTATAAAAAGGAAAACTGAAAGTAAAAAGCAATGAAAAAATACGAAAACGTCTATTTCATCAACGGCACCGCCTACGCCGGGAAATCCACCATGGTGAAGTGCCTGGCGGAAAAACACGGCGGCATTGCCTGCGAAGAAAATTACCACGATGCCCTGCTGCCCCAACTGAATCTGGATGAATTCCCCTACCTGGCCTACGGAGAACGCCTGCAGGACTGGCACGACTTTGTGCGGCGTACGCCGGATGAATACGAAGAATGGATCAACGGTGTTTCCAAAGAATGCGAAACACTGGAACTGCGCATACTGGAAGACCTGGTAAACGACAGCAGAAAGATTTTTGTGGATACCAACATCTGTGTGGAAACGCTGCAAAAAATCGCCGAACCCAGCCATGTACTCATTATGCTGGCGGATCCCTACATCTCTGTGCGGCGGTTCTTTGAACGGCCGGATAAGGAAAAACAGTTTTTATACCGCCTGCTGCTGGAAGAAAAAGACCCGCAGGCCGCTCTGGAAAACTTCTGCCACTGCCTGGAACGGATCAATTCCCCGGAAAAGTACAACGATTTCCTTCACTGCGGGTTCCCGGTTCTTCTGCGGGACGAAAACCGCACGGTGGAAGAAACCCTGGCACTGGCAGAAAACATTCTCGGCCTGCATCCTTCGATCTGAACAAATTAAAAATCCTCCGTATGGAAGCACCGTACGGAGGATTTGCTGTTTATGTGGAATTTTACGCCATATGCTCCAGCATAGGCAGGGTGATCTCGTATTTCAGCGGATCACCGGCCAGGTAACGCTTGCATTCTTCAATGCAGTCATCGGCCATGCGGCGGTGTTCTGCCTCCATGGTGCCCGCAATGTGGTTGGAAAGATACACGTTCTTCAGGGTATACAGCGGAGAATCTTCCAGCGGAGGCTCAGGCATGGTCACATCCAGAAGGGCGAACAGATCCGGGCGTTCCGTCAAAGCGGCGATCATGCCGTCTTCATCCACCTGGGCACCGCGGCCGGTGTTGATGAACGTAGCACCCGGCAACATGGAGTCAAAGTGCTCTTTGCGCAGAATGTGCTGGGTCTCCGGCAGGTTGGCAATGTGGCAGGAAACAACATTGCCGCGGGCAAAGGCTTCTTCCAAAGAAACCTTCTCCACATTCAGCTCTGCAGCGGTTTCATCCGGAAGGAAAGGATCGTACACGATGACCTTCAGAGAGAAGTTCTTCAAAAATTCAATGACCTTTTTACCGATGGTACCAGCGCCCAAAATAGCCACGGTACGGTCGTAGTTGCCGCCGTACAGCGGGCGGGGCCAGTCGTATTTGGTAGCCAGAGAATCGGACACACGGATGTTCTGGAAGTAGCCCTTGTTGGCCAGCAGGATCTGTGCCAGTGTGAATTCCGCCACCGCCGTGCCGTTGGCCTGCACGGCAGAAACGACACGCACACCGTGTTTAAAATACGGCGGGGCAAAGTTGCGCACGGAGCCGGCAGCGTAGAACATGATCTTCAGATTGGGCATAGCGGCGAACTGTTCCTCGGTGGGAACAAAGACACCCCATGTGGAAAAAATAGCTTCAATATCGTGCAGAGCAGGCAGGTGCTCATCGATGTTCTCCGGGGTGATGATCACCGGGTACAGATCGACCAGTTCCGCCACTTTTGCGCAGCGGCCGCCGCCGTACACGTCTTTTTCAATTGTATCGGGATTTTGACAAAAAAATGCAGCTTTCATGGGTATCCCCTCCAAATCGTGACAATCATATCACAGACCGGCAAGGGAAACAATTGACAAAACACACAACATTCCGATAAAAACTTCAGCAGTTTGCCTTTTACACCACCTTTTCCATTTCCCGCCGCAGCCGTTTGATAATCCGTTTTTCCAGCCGGGAAATGTAAGACTGGGAGATGCCCAACACATCGGCCACTTCTTTTTGGGTATGCTCTTTGTGGCGGAACAACCCGAACCTCAGCTCCATGATCTGCTTATCCCGGGCGGGAAGGCGCCCCACCGCCCGCAAAAGGGGCATCCGCTCGTCTTCCTGCTCGATGCTCACATTCACCGCATCGCTTTCGCTGCCCAGAATATCGGAAAGCAGCAGCTCGTTCCCATCCCAATCCACATGGAGCGGGTCATCGATGGAAACTTCGTTTTTCAGCTGAGAACTTTTGCGCAGAAACATGAGGATCTCGTTTTCGATGCACCGGGAAGCGTAGGTGGCCAGCTTAATACTGCGGGCGGGATCGAAAGTATTCACCGCCTTGATGAGCCCGATGGTGCCGATGGAAATGAGGTCCTCGGCCCCGGCGCCGGGACTTTCGAATTTTTTGGCAATGTACACCACCAGCCGCAGGTTGTGGGTGATGAGTGGCTCCCGGGCACCGGGCAATCCATGGCGGATGTTTTCGTACACCACAGCCTCTTCCTCTGCCGAAAGCGGCGGCGGAAGGGTCTCGGGGCCATTGATGTAGTGACAGGGTTGGGCACACAGCCCCTGCAGCCAGCGCCGCAGCACACGAATCAGCATGATCTTCCATCTCCTTTACGCATCGTCCCGCAGCAGGGCGGGGTTTACAACAGCGGAAAAGCCGGTGCCGCCAAAGGCACGCCCGGTCACCGCCACGCAACCGTGCAAAGGCCGGCCATTCTCATCCAAAAGCTCTTCCGGGAAAAACGCCGGCAGCAGGCCGCTGCCATTCACCGTATCGTAGGGGATCAGCCGCAGCCCCGGGGCGGGCTTTTCCCCTGCAAGGTATGCCTGCAGCGGGGCGGGAAGAATCTCTCCCAGCGCAGCGGCAGAAACCAGCACCACAGGCCGGCCGGAAAAAGGTTCCCGCAAAGCGCAGCCGGTGTCGATTTTGGCACGGAATGAAACTTCGGTACCTTCCTGTACCAGCCGCAGGGTGCAGAACAACCGGGCCGGGGGCGTTTCTCCCAACAAAAAAGAAAGCAGTACCGAAGCCCCGTACAACAAGCAAAGCAGCACAAAAAACACCGGCAGCGATACCGGATAATACACAATGTTATTCTGTATGTACAACCCAGGCAGCACCGGGCGCACCGACAGCAGCATGCCCGCAAACAGGAATCCTGCCAGAAAATACCCGGCCGCCGCCCGCAGGAGTTCCCGGGGGCGCAGCGGCCAGAACGCCGCCGCACACACCAGTGCCGCCCCGGGGAACGCCAGCAACAAACTGCCCCAGGCCGGCAAACACAGAGCCACAAGAACAACCGCAAGCGTTCCCCCGGCCCCTGCCCCGGCCAGTAGCCGCAGCGGCCCTGCCGGCAAATGCAGCAGCCGGCGCACCACCAGCAGCAATGCATAATCCGCCAGCAGGTTTACCATCATCAGCACATCGGCATAAATAACCACGGTCCCACCCCCTGTGCAGTATTATACGCTTTTCGGTGTGCCGATTCTGTCGAGAGCAAGGGGAAAGAAAAAGAGCAGAGAAACCCAAAGCTTCTCTGCTCTTGCTGTTTACTTGTCCAAACGTTTGATCATGCTGATCTCTTTGCGGGAAGAACCGTCTTTCAGGCGGTAGGCATCCGGCTTTTCACCAACGACCACAAAGCCCATTTTTTCGTACAGGGCTTTTCCCCGCTCGTTGCCCTCCACAAATTCCAGTTCCAGCTGTTCCACGCCGTTTTTGCGGGCGGTATCGATCAGCTCCCGGAACATGGCGGTGCCGATGCCGAGATTCCAGTATTCCCGCAGAAGCGCGATGGCGACGGCGGCGCGGTGCCTTGTTTTGATGCTCTTTTTCCATGCGATCTGGCAGTTCCCGGCCACTTTTCCATCAACCAGGCACACAAGCATGGCTTCGCTGTCGGAAGCGTTGACCCGCTCAAACAGCGCTTTTTCATCCTCGGCCGTATACCTGCCGC
>JAFYOA010000008.1 GCA_017547865.1 Clostridia bacterium | reverse complement strand
GTCCGGGCACTGCATGGTGATGTAGGGCTTGCCGTCCGGGTACAGAATGCCCACGGTTTTGGCCTGGTTATCGTCGAATACCAGTGCGTCGTGATCGAAGGTGTGCTCCGTAATGGGCAGGCGGCCGTTTTCAGGGGCAACGATGAAATCCTTATCCGGGAAGATGGTGCCGGTGGTCACATCCACACTCTTGCAAACGTACTCCGGCTGATCCGGCAGGTAAATGAAATAATCGGTCTGCTTGGTGCCGGGCAGCACAGGGCAAAGGAAGCCCGGATGCCCGCCGATGGAGAAGTACATCTCCTTTTCACCCTTGTTTTCCACCAGCCATTCCACATGCAGGGTGTTGCCTTCCAGGCGGTGGGTCACGGTGAGGACATAGTCAAAGGGATAAAGCGCTTTGGATTTTTCATCGGCGCACAGGCGGTGGGTCACGGTCGTTTCGGTGCAGGCAATGCATTCAAATTCCAGGTCACGGGCAAAACCATGCTGGGTCATGGGCCATTCTTTGCCATCGTAGCGGTAAATGTTTTTGTACACACGGCCCACAAAGGGGAACAGAATGGGTGCATGGCGATCCCAATAAGCGGGGTCGGCGGTCCACAGCACATCGCGGCCATTGGTTTTATCGTACATAGCAGAAAGCTCGGCGCCCAGGTCGCTGACCTGTACCCGCAGGGCTTCGTTTTCAATACAACGCATGAAAAGTACCTCCCGGTGTTTGTTTGGTTTTATCATAGCACATTCTGCCCGGGGGGAAAAGCCTTTTTAAAAATAAAAACGGAGAGTTGTTTCGCCGCACGGCATCAAATTTAAAAGACCTGCCCGTTTTTTCAGGCAGGTCTCTCTTTATGTTCTTTTTCAGGCGTTGTTCACGGCATCCACAAAGCGCAGGAACGCCACGCGGCCGGGGATATCGTTCTTATACACACCGGCGTCTTCCAGCACATGCAGGAAGATCTCGCCCACCTGCCGCTGCACGGTGGCAGCAATCTCTTCGGCAGGAATATTGGCGGCTTTCAGTTCTTCCAGCCAGGGGGCATGGGCATCCATACCGGGCTGGGCCATCAGCTCTGCTTCTTTTTCGGGGCAGCGCAGGGCTTCTTCCACCAGGGCCAGTTCGGTCTTCAGGCGGGCGGGCAGCACCGCCAGGCCCATCACTTCGATCAGGCCGATGTTCTCTTTTTTAATATGGTGCCACTGAGCATGGGGATGAAAAATACCCAGCGGGTGTTCTTCGGTGGTGCGGTTGTTGCGCAGAACCAGATCCAATTCCAGCAATCCATCGCGGGTGCGGGCAATGGGGGTCACGGTGTTGTGGGGTGTGCCCTCGGTCTCGCTGCGGATGTCGGCAGCTTCGTCGCTGTAGCCGCGCCAAACGTTCAGAATCTTATCCGCCAGCTCGCACAGGCGCTCGGCATCGTTGCTGCGCAGGCGCAGAACAGACATGGGCCACTGCACAATGCCGGCCTCCACATCTTCAAAACCGGCGAACTTCACCGGGCGGCGCACAGGCGCTTTCGCCATGGGGAACTCAAAATTGCCGCCCTGGAAATGATCGTGGGTAAGAATGGAGCCGCCCACAATGGGAAGATCCGCATTGGAACCCAGGAAATAATGGGGGAACTTGCCCACAAACTCCAGCAAGCGTTCAAAAGAACGGCGGGAGATCTTCATAGGGGTGTGTTCACCGTTGAAAATGATGCAGTGCTCATTATAATACACGTAAGGAGAATACTGGAAGAACCAGGGTTCGTTCCCCAGGGTAAGGGGAATGACGCGATGGTTGGCACGGGCTGCCTGCGAAACGGAACCGGCAAAGCCTTCGTTTTCTTTGCACAGGGCGCACTTGGGGTAGCCGGTCTGCTTCATATTCTTGGCAGCGGCAATGGCCTTGGGGTCTTTTTCCGGTTTGGAAAGGTTGATGGTCATCACCAGGTCGCCGTACTGTTCGGTGGGCACTTCCCACTTCATATCCTTCGCCACGCGGTCGGTACGAATATAATTGGAGGCGCAGCTGAGGTGATAGTAAAAATCCGTGGCAGCTTTTTTATCCTCAGCGTACAGGCCGTTAAAACGGCGAATCACCTCGGAAGGACGCATCATCAGGCAATCCATGATCTCCGTATCCAAAATATCACGGTACACCACGCTGTTGTTTTCCAGCTTGCCGTTTTCCGCAGCCCAATCCAGCAGTTCATCCAGAATCGCGGCAGGGCTCTCCGGCACGGTTTCCACCAGCACGGGGGTAAATTCCGCAATGCCCAGTTTGGCCATAACGCGGTTTGCCACATACACGGTGTCTTCTTCTTCAAACAAACCCTGTTTTTTTCCATAAGCCAGCAGCGCACTGATGGCACGATTGGTATCGATCATACGATTCCTCTCCTCACACGATTTTAAAACTCTCCAACACCTTGCGGTGAAATTTATCTGATCTCCGCCACTTCTCCGGCACGCTTATAAATGCGCCCGGCCGGCACAAACCCGCGCACCATAGAAAGCGGGTACACACGGCTGTTTCTGCCCACCACGCTGCCGGGGGTCAGCACAGCATTGCAGCCGATCTCTACGTGGTCGCCCAGCACGGCACCGAACTTCTTCAGTCCGGTCTCGGCGCGGCCTTCTTCCGTGCGCACGGTCACCGGGGTTTTATCCTGCTTTACGTTGGAAGTAATGGCCCCTGCGCCCATGTGGGCATAGTGACCCAAAATGGAATCGCCCACATAGTTGTAGTGGGGCACCTGCACGTTGTCGAACAGGATCACATTTTTCAGCTCGGTGGAATTGCCCACCACGCAGTCATCGCCCACCAAAGCATTGCCGCGAATAAACGCACCCGGACGCACCTCTGTGCGGTGCCCAATAATGCAGGGCCCGGCAATGTAATTGTTCGGGAAAATCACGGCATCGTTTGCCACCCATACATTTTCGCTCACCTGCTCAAATTCATCCTTCGGCAGGGTGGGCCCCAGGGCCTTAATAAACTCCCCAATGCCCGGCAGGGCTTCCCAGGGATAGGTGGTTTTTTCCAGCAGTGCGGCGGCACGGGTATGGGCCAAATCAAGCAGCATTTCGGTTTTCATGGTTTCCAGCATAAAAATCTCCCTTTCAAAACAGCTTTTGCACGCAATACAGAACCGGGAGCCGGCGCCTTATCCCTCAGCATAATTATAGCCTTGCCCCCACCGGCGGTGAATAAATTATTTGTGCCGGTATATATAGAATTATACCATTTATTTCCGCCGCTTACACCTGCAGAGAGAAAAAACACACAACTTTTTCGCCGCATTGACAATCTGCCCCGTAACTGTTACAATGAGTATATAGTTTTGCTATGATATGCTTAGAAAAACGGGAGGAATCATCATGCAGAATTTCATGTACAACACCCCCACCCAGGTCTTTTTCGGCCGGGGTGTGGAAGCCCAGGTCGGCCCCCAGCTGGCTGCCCGCGGCTATAAAAAGATCATGCTCCACTACGGCGGCGGCAGCGTAAAGCGCACCGGCCTGCTGGATAAAGTAACCGCCAGCCTGAAAGAAGCCGGCGTGGAATGGATCGAAATGGGCGGCGTGCAGCCCAACCCGAAGATCAGCTTTGTGCGCACCTGCCTGGAGCAGTGCCGCAAAGAGAACATCGACTGCATTCTAGCAGTGGGCGGCGGCAGCGCCATCGACAGCGCCAAGGCAATTGCTATGGGCCTGGCCAACAACCGTGACCCCTGGGAGATCATCACCTCCGGCGTTTCTCCGGATAAGACCTTCCCCGTGGCCACGGTGCTCACCATCTCTGCTGCCGGCAGTGAAATGAGCAATTCCCACGTAATTACCAACGAAGAGCTGCACATGAAGCGCGGCCTGAACACCGAAATGGTGCGCCCGGTGGTGTCTTTCCTCAACCCGGAAAACACCTTCACCGTGTCTCCCTACCAGACTTCCTGCGGCACCGTGGATATTATGATGCACACCCTGGAGCGTTATCTCACCCTGGATGAAGACGCCGTTCTCACCGACCGCATGGCCGAAGCCCTGCTGGTGAGCGTGAAGGAAGCCGGCCCCGTTGCCCTGGCCGATCCGGAAAACTACGAGGCCCGTTCCACCCTGATGTGGGCTTCCAGCCTTTCTCATAACGGCCTGACCGGCTGCGGAAAGACCTTCGGCTTCACCGTCCACAAGATCGAGCACGACTTCAGTGGCCTGTTTGACCACGTGGCCCACGGTGCCGGTCTGGCAGTGGCCTTCCCCGCCTGGGCTTCCTATGTCTGCAAAGACAACGTGAAGAAGTTTGCCCAGCTGGCCGTGAACGTCATGGGCATTCCCATGGACGAAGCTGACCCGGAAAAGACCGCCCGCGAAGGCATTGCCGCCATCAAGGAGTATTTCCGCTCCCTGGGCATGCCCACCACCATGGCAGAACTGGGCATTCCGGAAAGCGCCTACGAAGCCATTGCCAATCTGACCACCGCGGGCGGCACCAAGCTGGTGCCCGGCTTCCGTCAGCTGAGCAAAGAAGACCTGCTGGCCATTTACAAGCTGGCTGAATAATCTCATAAAAACGAACAGGCTGGGAGATATCTCCCGGCTTGTTTTTTTGCAATAAATTCACAGAAGCTTCACCACGTAAAAGTTTTGATCGAACTTTTACAAAAGTTCGTGGGGTTCGAAGGGGCAAAGCCCCTCGGTGCCCTCCGCAGAGGGCGAAACTCCTTGTCCTGAGAAGCGCTCGAAAGGGTTGAATTGAACGGCTCTGCCGGTCAAGAAGGGAAAACCTGCAAGTGAGGTGTTCCCTTGAAAGGACCTTGCCGGCGTATCATTTTTAGGAAACGGTACGATGCAAGCATCGTACCCTACGGAATATGTTGGGGTATGGCCTCTACCGGTTTACACCCCATCCGTCAAGCACCCACCGCGTGGGGTGCGGACACCATTCCTCTCGAGAGGAAGGCAGCACAGATTCTGCCAATTCAGACGGGCATCTTTCAAAAAACTTTTACATTTGGTCCTCCAGAACTTTCTCCATGTACCCGCAGGTAAACGGAAAGAAATCAAACTTTTCTTCCCGTGTATACACAAATCCATTGGTCTCGTACCACCGCCGCAGGCGAAGATTCTCTGCCACAATACCAATGTGCATGGTGCGGCAGCCCAGCGTTTTTGCCCGCGCAAATGCATCTGTCAGCAGGATTTTTCCTCTGCCGCCATGGCGATACCCGGGTAGCACGCACAGGTTATTCAGTTCACAGGTTTCTCCCTTTATCTCCAGCGAATAATACCCCACGATGCGACCGTCTTCCCAGCAGGCAATCATAGGTCGCCCCTGCCGCATCTGCCACGCCAGGCGCTCTTCCGTTACGGCAAAGGCGGTAAACCGCGGTGCGTTCTCCGGTGTAAAACCAAATTCCTCTGCCACCGTGGCAAAGCTTTGGCGAATCACATCCACGCAGGCGGCAAGGTCTTCCGTTCTCACTATTTTCAGCATAAAAGCCGTTCCTTTCCAAAGCAAAAACGGTCTGCCTCTCAACCGAAAGACAGACCGCTCGTTTGTGTTTTAGTTGAACTTTACGAACTTGTGAGCAAAGTCGTAGGCAAAGCAGCACACGTTCTGGCCAAATTTGCCCGGCAGGTTCAGCCAAAAGTTCAGGCTGTGCCAGCGCAGTTTTTTGGCCAGGGGCGCATCCACCGTCATCAGGTGGTCCCACATGGCAAAGTTGTCCACGTCGGCTTCCTTGGTCTTGTTCATACGGGAGAACAGCGTGGCAAGGAAGAACATGAGCCGCAGATGATGGTACAGGCACTTGTACAGGCGGGGCTGGGTCTTTTTGATCTCCAGCAGGCGGTGGGCTTCAAAGCAGCGGGTGGTCACCAGAATCTGCTGCTTATAGCGCTTCATCACCGCGGCCTTAGCAACGGACTGACCGTCGCGGCCGATGAGGTAGTAGTAGAAGTCCACATCCATGTACTTCACCTTTTTGGCGAAGGGCACGGAATAGTAAACGTAAAGGTTATCTTCGTAGAAAGTATGCTTGGGCAGAACCAGGCCGTTGTCCTTCATCACGCTGGTCTTGAACATGCAGGAATGCAGGGTGAGGTTCTGGCTGATGCCAAAGCGCTTGGTCTCTTCCCAGCCCACGGTTTTGCCCGCCGGAAAAATGGAACCGTACTTGATGATCTTATCCACGCCGGTGTCCTTCAGGTAGTACACATAGTTGCACACAAACAGATCGGGAGCTTCGGCATCGGGGGTCTTTTCAATGGTATCCAGCAGGGCCATCAGGGCTTCTTCACCCACCCAGTCATCGGAGTCCACCACCTTAAAGTACTTGCCGGTGGCGTTGCGGATGCCCTGGTTGATGCCTTCGCCGTGGCCGCCGTTTTCCTGGTGAACCACTTTGATGATATCCGGGTATTTCTCCTTGTAGCGGTCGGCAATTTCGCCGGTATTGTCTTTGGAACCGTCGTTGACAATAACGATTTCCACCTTATCGCCGCCCTTGAGGAGGCTTTCGATGCAAATGTGCATGTATTCGGCCGAGTTATAGCACGGCACAGTAAAAGTAATCAGCTTCACGGAAATTTCTCCTATATCATAAATGTTGTATTTGCAATGAAATACACTTAACAGTATAATACTTTATTTTCGTGTTTTTTTCAATAACCAAAGAGAAAAAAGTAGGCAGAATCACGCTTTTTCCGGTTTTTTAACGGAGCGAACCGCCACGGCGGCCAGCACCGCGTGGATCACACAGCCCGCAATCACCACATAATAGGCAATATCATAGCTGCCGAGATTATCAAAAACAGCTGCGGCAAACACAGGACCCAGCATACCGCCCAGGCTGGTCAGCGCGTTCAGCACACCCAGAATGGCCGGGTAATCGCGGCGGCCAAAGGTAATGGCCACATTGGAAGGGCCAACGGAGCCGAAGGCACAACCAAGGCCAAAGCCGGAAACGATCAGCGGGATCATCATTTGGTTTTTGGAGAACAGCAGACCGACGACATGCACCAGTGCCATGATCGCCGCAAACACAGAGGTACCCCGGGCGCCCAGTCGGCTGTCGAACATTCTGCCTTCCAGCACCTTGCTCAGCGCAAGCACCGCCATACAAACCGAGATCACCGTAGCCGCCAAAGCGTTGCCATAGCCGGTATCCAGCATACGGGGAGAAGTTGTCTGCGAGAGCTGGGTGCTGCAGAAGCCCATCACCAGCATCATCAGGCACACGCCCAAAAAGCGGGGGGTGCGGAGAGCTTCCTTCAGCAGCATGCCTTCCTGCGCGGGTTCCGTTCCTTCCGTGGGGGCATCTTTTTCTTTATAACCATAGGGGTGAAGGCCCATATCCTCCGGGCAAAAACGAAGCACAAAAAACGCACAGGGCACGCTGACAACCAGCATCATCACCGCAAGAACAACGTATGTCATGCGCCAGCCCACCGCCGTGAGCAGCGCACCCGTCACACCATTGAATATCATACCGCCAATACCGCTGCCCATAAAGGCAATGCCCAAAGCCAGGCCGCGCTTTTCATCAAACCAATTGCTGATGACAACCGGCAGGGACAGGCTGGCCACAATACCGTAGCACAGGCCAATGCCCACCGCAATGGGGTACAGCATCCATTCTTGCACAACCAGAGAATAGCAGCCGAACAGCACCGGTGTGGCAATGGAGCAGAAGCGCACCAAAGGCATGGTAAGCCGCCGGGTAAAAATTTTACCTGCCATAAAAGAAAGCGCCATACCGCACATGGAAAGGATCGTCATCTGCATGGACATAGCCTGGCGGGGGAAGTTCATATCTTCGCACACCGGCACCACAAACAGCCCCTGGCAGTTGTAGATGATACCCATGATCATGGCGCACATCACGCATTCTGCCGCCACAATATACCAGCCGTAAAAAATCTTACCTTTTGTTTTCAATTCGTTCATTCCCATCCTTTATATATTCATCGGCACGCCGTTTTTCACAGCCTGCACCAGGGTCTCGCCCTTGTACACCAGTTTCAAAGAGAAAAACGGTTCGTTCTGCCGCAGCAGCCGGAAGAAGATCTTATCCCCTTCCCACACGGGCAGGTGCTCTGCTTCTGCTATGGGTACCCACTCCAACGTACCTTCGTCGCATTCTTTTAATTCCCCTTCAAATCCATCGGCGGTGAACAGCGACATATACTCCACCGGCCACTGATCCGAAACAAAGGTAACGATGCCCCGGTAGCGCCAGTCGGTCAGGGTCAGGCCGGTCTCTTCTTTTACTTCCCGCAGCAGGCAGTCCTCCGGGTTTTCGCCCTCTTCAAAATGGCCGCCCACGCCGATCCACTTATCCTGGTTCACATCGTTCTTTTTCTTTACGCGGTGCATCATCAGCCAGGCACCGTTTTTTTCTATGTAGCACAGGGTAGTCAGTGGATTTTTCATGCGCATCGCCTTCCGTTTGAAAAAAATCGCAGATATAGTTATTATAACATGTTTTTTTTACGCAAACAAGGTGCACCGGTTCTTTTCTCTCTTTCTTCATTTAGCTCTTGCATTTTTCCGCTTTTATGGTATGATAAAAATACGAGTTGTCCGTACAGCTTCCCGCAAACGGGAAGCCGCCATAGAAATTCAAACTGGAGGAATTGATATGAAAAACATTCCCGAAGTCAAGCTGGGCCTTGTGGCTGTCAGCCGTGACTGCTTTGTAATCTCCCTCTCCGAATCCCGCCGCGCCAAGATCGTGGAAGCCTGCAAGGCTAAGAACATCGACGTGACCGAGATCACCGCCACCGTGGAAAACGAACTGGATATGCTGAAGGCTGTGGACGAAGCCAAGGCCGCCGGCTGCAACGCTCTGGTCGTGTTCCTGGGTAACTTTGGTCCCGAAACCCCCGAAACTCTGATCGCCAAATACTTCGATGGCCCGGTGATGTTTGCCGCTGCCGCCGAAGAAACCATGAATGATCTGATCAACGGCCGCGGCGATGCTTACTGCGGCATGCTGAACTGCTCTTACAACCTGGGCCTGCGCAAGCTGAAGGCTGTGATCCCGGAATATCCCGTGGGCACCGCCGAAGATATCGTGGGTATGATCGAAGACTTCATTCCCGTTGCCCGCACCCTCATCGGTCTGGCCAACCTGAAGATCATCACCTTCGGTCCCCGTCCCCAGGACTTCTTTGCCTGCAACGCTCCCATCAAGGCTCTGTATGACCTTGGCATTGAAATTGAAGAAAACAGCGAGCTGGATCTGCTCGTTGCCTACAAGGCCCACGCCGGTGATGCCCGCATTCCCGAAGTTGTGGCCGATATGGCTGCCGAACTGGGTGCCGGCAACCGTTACCCCGATCTGCTGGAGCGCATGGCTCAGTTCGAACTGACCCTGCTGGATTGGGCCGAAGCCCACAAGGGCGCCCGCAAGTACGTTGTCTTTGCCGACAAGTGCTGGCCGGCCTTCCCGGAACAGTTTGGCTTTGAACCCTGCTATGTCAACTCCCGCCTGGCTTCCAAGGGCATTCCGGTGGCCTGCGAAGTGGACATCTACGGCGCTCTGAGCGAGTACATCGGCACCTGTGTCACCGGTGGCCCCGTTACCCTGCTGGATATCAACAACACCGTGCCGAAGGATATGTACGAAGCTGAGATCAAGGGCAAGACTCCCTATGCTCTCACCGATACCTTCATGGGCTTCCACTGCGGCAACACTCCTCTGTGCCGTCTGTGCGACGGCTGTGGCATTCAGTACCAGCTGATCCAGCACCGTCTGCTGGAGCCCAAGGACAGCGAACCCGATTTCACCCGCGGCACCCTGGAAGGCGACATCGCCGCCGGCGACATCACCTTCTTCCGTCTGCAGAGCGCTGCCGACACCACCCTGCACGCCTACATTGCCCAGGGTGAAGTTCTGCCCGTGGCCACCCGTTCCTTCGGCGGCATCGGCGTGTTCGCCATTCCGGAAATGGGCCGCTTCTACCGCCATGTGCTGGTTGCCAAGCGCTATCCGCACCACGGCGCCGTGGCTTTCGCCCACTGCGGCAAGGCCCTGTACACCATCTTCGATTACCTGGGTGTGGAAGACATTGCCTTCAACCAGCCCAAGGGCATGCTGTACAAAACCGAGAACCCCTTCGCCTGATCTTATTAAAACAACAAGGCGCTTCCCACACGGGAGGCGCCTTTTCTTTGCAAAAAAGCAGCCTGCACACACAAGCACAGGCTGCTTTTCTATGTTTAAAATAAAACGGGAATCACTTAACGTATTTTGCTTCAAAGCCCGCGAATTCATACGGATACAGCGTGCCGTCCAACACAACGGTGTTCCCCTCCAAATGACCGGAGCAGTTGATAAATTCGATCTCTCTGCATTCCGTGTTCAGCGCAATGCGGAGGTTCTTGATTTTATCGTCAAACATATTCCAAAGGCCCACACTGATGGCACCCGCATTTTTCTTCGTCATACAGTAAAGCAGCGGGTGGTTTCCTTCGGGATAGGCTTCCAAAGGCTTTCCGGAAAGCCACGGCACGTTGTCGATCACCTGTCGACGGCGGGCATAGGAACCGAACCAGCCGGGCGCGCGGTTGATTGACATGGCATCAAACAGGAATACCAGGTATTTGCGTCCGTCGGGGCTTTCGTAACGGTAAGAAAGGGTGCGGGCGTCTGTTTTTTGATTTTCACGAATGGTGGAGAGAACCTCGGCACCGGGCATCAGGTCCACGTAGGGAGTGGTTTTGCCGGGGTTGAGCCGCGTGTACTGATCTTCCCCGATGAAATACTCGTGGGGAACATCGGTAAAGCCAAAGGCATCGCCGCTCTGGCGGTCGAGAATGCTTTGAATACCCACATCGCAGCCCCGTTCCATCAGGATCTTCGCCGCGGTGAAATCCAGAATATTGCCGTTGTTCAGATCTTCCTCGGGAATATGCCGGGCATTTTCACCGAACACAATGTTCACCGGGCCGGCCTCATAAGAGGTGGGCAGGCTGAGCAGGGTCGTGAAATCGCAAACCGCCTGCCGGGGGCCGAAGCCGTCCAGCGTGTTCTTTCCGTTCAGCTCAGCATCCCGAAGAAGACGCTGTGCCATGTAGGGGCGGATACCGGTGGCTTTTTTATTGGAGAAAATCCGGTCGATATCGGCATACAGCGCTTCGTTTTCGATCATGGCGTCCACATAGCCGGTTTCGTACTCCGCATCGGATACATAGTCCAGCATATATTTCAGCATGCCGTCTGGATTTCCGTCTGCCCGGAAAATCGTATCAAAGCATTCCAGATGCGCGGAAGGACAGGAGAAGCGGGGCCTGGGGTAAGTATCCCCTTCTGTAAACATCTCAATTTCTTCGTCTTTGCACCAGTGGTACTGCATGCGCTCGTTTTCAATGATGGTGCCCAGCAGCGGCGGATCACCCCAGGTGGATTTCCAGTAGGGTGCGCCGATGGACCGCATAAACGGAGCCGTATTGCCGGCAAAAATTTTTGCCAGTTCCACGGCATTGTGCCCCTCGGTGTCCCAGGAATCCCACACCGTGCAATAGCTGAGCCGAACGTCCGGGGAAACCGTGTCTACGGCTTCCCGCAGCCGGCGGGCAAATTCTTTCAGAGAATCGGACTGTGCCTTCAGCCAGGCATCCCGGTACCGGTTTCTGCCGCCGGAGAAAACCTTTTGGCGCAGGTCTTCCAGGGTGATGTCTTCGCCCAGCTCTTCCCTGATTTTTGCCATGTGCAGATCACAGCAGCACTGGGCACCTCTGCGCACGCTCAGGCGGAAATCGTCGTCCAGCATGATCATTTTTGCACCGCACTTGGCAATGTTTTTTACCCAGGTGCAGAAATCTTCAATAAAGTTTTCCCCCAGCGGGCAGAATGCGCTGATGTATTCGCCATCCATCAAACGGATATTCTGGTAGGGAGAGTCCTCTCTTGCGGGATTCGGTTCATGCCCCAGGGTTTCGCCCAGCCACACCATGGTTTCAAGCCCGTTTGCCTCGTAGTAGGCGATGAGTTCTTCCAAAAGCTTTAAATTTTCCGGAGAAGTAAAAGCGTGGCCCATTTCCCGGTCAACAGCCAGAACAATGCGGTCGGCCTTGCAGCGCTTCAGTTCTTTCAGCGTTTTTTCTTTGTTGAAATGCCCGTTGGTAACAATTGTGGGTACAGAAATTTTATACATCGTAAAACCTCCTGTTGAGTCCCTTCAACCAAAAGTCTCCGGGAACGAACATTTTATGGATATTAACCCCATTATAGAAATATTCTACATATTTTTCAAGTGTTTCCCTGCCGATAAATGTTTATTTCATTCTGTGATTTCGGTTTTTGCCGAATCAAGCAATGCTTTTCAAAACAATTTGCGGTTTTTCCTGCAAATAAAAAAATCCGAACACACTTCTTGGCGTGAAGCGGTTCGGATTTTATATACAGCAGGTCTTTGTTCTTATTGCAGCTTTTGTTTGGCTTCTTCCGTCAGCAGTTCCGGGTTGCGCTTGTTGATCACCGCCAGGGCGGCCTTCAGGGCGGCATCTTTTTCACCGGCCTCCAAAATCGCCTCCAGCTTCTGCTTTTCGGTGCGCTCTTTGCGGACACGCTCGGCACGCTTGCGCTTGGCCCAACCTTTGGCCAGGGCCTTCACATCGTCTTCGCTTTGGGGCAGCTTTTTGGTCTGCAAAAATTCCTCATAAGCATCGCAGTACAGCTTTACGTTATCCGAAAAAGCCACCTGCTTGCCATGGTCCAGCCAAAGGATCTTATTGCACATCTCCCGCACTTGGGCAATGGAATGGGATACCAGAATACCGGTGACGCCGCCGGCCAGGATCTCTTTCATTTTATCGCCGCTTTTTTTGCGGAAAGCACCGTCACCCACGCTGAGCACTTCGTCCAAGATCAGGATATCCGGGCTCACCAGGCAGGCGATGGAGAACGCCAGGCGGCTTTTCATGCCGCTGGAAAGCTGCTTGAATTTGCGGTCCTGAAATTCCCGCAGTTCCGCAAAATCGATGATCTCATCGTATTTTTCATCCATAAACCGGCGAGTGTAGCCCAGCATGGCGCCGCGCAGATAGGTGTTCTCCCGCACGGTCAGGTCGCCGTCAAAGCCGCTGGCTAATTCCAGCAGGGCGGCAATGCTGCCGCGCACTTTCATTTTGCCCCGGGTGGGCACCATAATACCGGAGACCGCCTTGAGCAGCGTGGACTTACCGGCGCCGTTTGTGCCGATGATCCCCAGCATATCGCCCCGTTCCAGTTCAAAGGAAATATCCCGGTCTGCCCAGAATTCCGAAACATGGTACTGGCCGCGCAGCCGCTGCATCACATATTCTTTCAGGCCAATGTCCTTAAAATCGCCCGTAATATATCGGATAGACACGCCTTCTGCCTTAATAATCGACATTCGCCGTCCTCCTTAAATATAATACAGGAACTTGTGGTTGTACTTTTTGTAGATCAGCCCGCCGATGAACACCACCAGCATGGCATGCAGCGCACACAGGGCGTGCAGTTCCATACCCGGCAGAACGCCATCCAGCACCACCACACGGAAATACTTGATATAGCAGTACACCGGGTTCACGTAGAACAGCTTCTGTACGGTGGGCGAAAAGGCGTCCAGCGTATAGAAGATAGCCGACATATACTGCAGCAGCATGGTGAACACATCGTACAGGTAGCTGATATCGCGGAAAAACACGAACAGCGCCGAGAGGATGAGCCCCACACCGATATTAAACACCACGAGCCAGCAAATGGGATACACCAACGCCAGAAAATGCCAGCCCAGGGGCACACGGTCAATCAGGACAAACAGGAAGAACACCACCAGGGTAAGCCCGAAATTGATGAGTGCCGAAACATTTTTGGAAAGCAAAAACATATACTTGGGCACGTTCACCTTGCCAAAAATATTGGCGTTGGACATCAGGGAATTCATGCCGCCGTTGGTGGACTCACGGAAATAGGAAAACACCAGGTTGCCGCAGAACAGATAAATGGTGTAATGCGGCATATTGCGGCCGAAAAACTGGGTGAACACCAGGCCCATCACCAGCAGGTTCAGCAGGGGCGAAAGAATGCTCCAGGCCATGCCCAGCACGGTGCGCTTATATTTTTGCTTAAAATCTCGCTTCACCAGTTCCTCAAACAGGAACTGATATTTCTTAAACTTTTTTACCATACTTGCGTAGAAAGAACGATTCACCTCCGGATCGTTGCGGGGTCATCAGCTGTTCTTTTTCTTCACGCCGGTCAGCCGGCCAATGAGATCTGCCATCTGCTGCGAAGCTGTGCCGTTGTCGTAGGCACCCACATCCTGCAGGTGGGCCTTCACCTTTTTGGCAAAATCCTTTTCGTCGAAGTTTTTGATCTGCTCTTCCAGTTCTTCGTTGGTGGAAGCAAAGGGATAGGGCCACTTCTCGAAGGCATAGGCAAAGGAGCGGTCGTTGTTCATGTAGCTGTACAGGTCGGTGGCGTACACAAACGAAGGTTTGCCAGTCATGCAGAAATCGTACAGGCAGGAAGAATAGTCGCTGATCAGCACATCGGCTGCGCACATCAGTTCCTGCATATCGTGGTAACCGGAAACATCCACGGCACCGCCGTAGCTCTGCTTGCCCTTTACAAAGTTGTGGTTTCGGAACAGGATGACCCATTCACCGCCGAAACGCTTGCTCAACGCATTGCGCACCACATCAAAGTCCATGCCAAAGGTATCGGACTTCATGCCGCGGCGGAAAGTGGGGGCAAACATGGCCAGTTTCACTTTATCATCCAAATGGTAGAACTTACGCACCTTGGCGCAGATTTCCGGGTGCTCGCCGAACAGAACATCGTTGCGGGGCAGGCCGCTGGCCACAAAGACCTTATCGCTCAAACGGAAAGACACAGAGGTATCTTCGGTGAAGAAACGGCTGCCGGAAAGGAAATAATCGGGCTGACGGTTGCGGATTTTAAACAGACGGGCGGCAATGCGGCTCATGGGTGCAAGGTAATCGTAGCCGATATGCTTGTAGTTCATGGCGCCGTGCCAGGTGTTCATCCACTTCTGTCCCCAGCGCTTCAGCGCCCAGGAGGGGAAGGCATCGTTGGTGATGAACATGCGGGAACGCAGGTACAGCCGCGCCTGGGTCAGGGTGTTGCTCTTCACCACACGCACACCCAGGTCCTGCACCTCTTTACAGGTTTCCGGGTGCATGGTACACCATATAATTTCCAGCTGTTTTCCGTATTCTTCCACCAGCTTTTTCACAATATACTTGGGGTTGCAGGTAAAGCCGTTGCGGTCGTGAATATACACCATCACCCGCTTTTTCTTCACCGGCAGCCAGAACAACAGCAGCTGCACAAAGCGCAGAACCAGCGACACCAGCATTTCTTTCTTCTGCTGCTTGGTGTTTTTCGGGCGGCGGGGCTTATCCAGATTGGAGGTCACCTTTTCCGCTTCGCCGGGGGTGAAGAGATACTTCTTCCAGAAGCCGATGTTGGTCAGCTCGTTGTAGCGGTCTCTGTATTCCTGGGTCACACGCTTATATTTTTTACGGATGAGCCGCACAGTTTTGCGGTACATTCTAAGAATGTAGAGCATGGAGCGTCGGTCATGCTCGGTGATAAAGCCGGTGTTGGTCACTTCTTCGTAGTTCAGCACCTTTTTGGCGCGATAGAACAGGCTGACCTGGGGCTGATAGGCCGGCACCACTGCGGTGCGCTTGGCCGGCAAAATCCAGTTGAGAATGGCATTTCGCTTATCGTTCTTTCCGGGCTTGCGGCGCAGGGCGCCTTCGTAAGCACCATGAATAAACACGAAATCCAGATTTTCCAAAGGTTCTTTTTTGTAGCCCAGCGCCATAATCTCCGCATTGAGTTTTTCGGCATCCTGTGCCTTCAGCCAGTCAATGCCCTTCAGGTAATGCTGCACACCCAGCAGGGCCACTTCGGCATCTTTATAGCGATAGCGGGATACATGCCCGAACACGCGCCGTCTCAGTTCATCGATCAGCCGGTTTTTATCAAAGCTGAGACGATGACGGGAGTTCATAATGCAGAGATTGCGGAAATAATAATATTCCAGGTAAGTGGAATACTTGTATTCAAAGGGTTCGTGCCATACGCACACACCGTTCAGGGTAATAAACTTCTGGCCGTTGCGCAGGCCGTATTCAATGTCGTCGCGCTTAATAAAGATGGGCAGCGGCAGGTTGCTGTCGGTCACCACATTAACGGGCATGCAGCAGTACCACCAGCTCAGGTAGTTCACGCTGTCTTCAATTTCATTCTTGATAAGGAAATCCAGCTTTTCCAGGTTGTAGTTGTACTTCACCGGGTGGTGAGAAGCAATATCCCAGTGGTCCGCAGCTTCGCTCTGAATGTAAGGCGTGTCGATCTTCAGCATGTGGCCGCCAATGAAAGCACCCTTGTGCTCCGGCTTCAGCAGCTGCAGCATGGCATGGGTACGCAGCAGAGAATCCGGGTTCAGGCGAACATCGTCGTCCATCAGCAGAATATGGGTAAAGCCCTTTTCATCACTTACATTCTTAATTTCGATCATGGCACGGGTAAAACCGCCCGCGCCGCCCAGGTTGCGGTTGGGGAAAATATGCACCGCATCCGTATTCAGTTCTGCCGGCAGGGTCTTACTGTTATCGCTGATATACAGCTCCAGCTTGCCGTACATGGGAGATTCCGGGTTGTTCAGAATTTCCCGCTCCAGAATCTGAATATTGTGGGTAATGTATGCCTCACGGCGGAAGGTGCAGATACCGATGGCGATCTTCGTATCCATCCGTTCGCTTTCGGCGGCTTCGGTCTCGTAGGCACCGCCCCAATAGGTTGCATCCTCCGACAAAGCCGTGAGAGAGAAATAGTACAGGCCCATTGCATCGCCCAGCGGAACCGGCAGGATCACCTCGGTCTTTTCCGGGGCGGAGATCCGCTTTTCTGCGATGATGTTATCCTTCATCTGGTCAACCATTTTATAGGTATGGTGCACAGTGAAGGAAAATTCGCCCTGCACCACCACACGCAGCTGCAGGTTGTTCAGCCGGGTGTACTTCAGCCATTTGCCGGCAGAAAAGCTGTTGAAATAAGTATTGGAAAGCAGCGTGCTGCCCTTGGGGATCACGCAGTGCTCTTCTTCCAGGAAGCAGGTAATTCCCTCGCCGTTGTAATACATCGGTTCGCGGGTGCACACCTCTGCCTTGGGGAACAATAATTTTTGAAGTATCATTGTTTCACGTCCTCTGCACTGTAATTACGGTAAAATATCAGTTCTTGCCCAGTTCCTGCTTAATCTGGGTCGTGGAGATCTCGGGGGTGCGGGGCAGGTAAACCACATCGCAGTATTCCTTCAGGAAATCGAACTTGCCTTCCCAGTCGTTGCCCATTACAAAGGTATCCACGTGATACAGCTTCACGTCTTCCACCTTCTGCTCCCAGCTTTCTTCGGGAATCACCAGGTCCACATAGCGAATGGCTTCCAGAATGCTCTTTCGCTCTTCATAAGAGAAGTAGCATTTCTTCTGCTTCTGGTTCCAATTGAATTCATCGGTGGACAGAACGACGATCAGATAATCGCCGTATTCTTTGGCACGGCGAAGCAAATTGATATGACCATAATGAAGTAAGTCAAACGTACCATACGTGATAACCCGTTTCATTTTTGTTTCCTCCTATAAAAAAGCATAATGCGCCAATTATTCACATACATTATAACACACTTCCGTGTCAAAGTCCATCGTTCAGCCGTCCCGTGCAAAAACTTAATAAATTCACAACATTTGGTTTCAGTTGACTTTTCTTTGAATATGTGCTATATTAATCTGCGTAAAATCAAGCGGGCCATTAGCTCAGTTGGTTAGAGCTGCCGGCTCATAACCGGTTGGTCCTGGGTTCAAGTCCTAGATGGCCCACCAAAAAAGAATCCCCTGTCGGGAGATGACAGGGGATTCTTTTTTGGTTTGGGATCTTCCTGTGCAGGCATCCGTTTTATGTTCAGTTTTAGCCGCGGCACCACGCCGTGCCGTGCCAAAAAATATTCAGAATCGCGGCTCCGGAAAGCCGTCTCCTTCGGCTCGATTTTTTTCAAAAAGCCGTTGACTTTATCCCCAAAAAGTG
>JAFYOA010000114.1 GCA_017547865.1 Clostridia bacterium | reverse complement strand
GTGGGGGAGAGCCCCTGGAAGCACTATCGCACCGGTGAAGAGCGTACGGTTGATTTCTTCACACTGATGGACGAAGCGAAGGCGGATGCTGCCGGTTTGATCTGCGCTTTTAAAGCCGGTGAAGCCTTGGAAAAACTGTGCGACCGCCCCTTTTAATTACCTGAAAATTACAAATTGATAACAAAATAAGGTTGCAAAAGTTGCATTTGTCATTCTTTTGTAATCTTTTTGTCATCTTTCTCTTGACTTTGTAACCGTTTTGTAATAAAATAGGTTCCAATGTTACAACTACAGTTATGAAAGCAGGAGAAAATGATGCCGAAAGATTATCATTATAAGAAAGGATACAAAAAACACGCCCGTGCGCGGCATGTTTCTGTATCCGATTCTCCGCTGGTTTCTATTAAGAATAAAGTCCTAGGCTGTGTTCGTGCTGTGCCTGTTTTGTTGGCGGTACCGGTGCTGTGCGCTGCCGTTGCCTTTGCTTTGTTCACGCAGAACCCGGTTTCCGGTGCTGCTGTGAGTGAGATGCCTGTGGAAAATGCTGCCGCTCCCCAGAGCGAAGTGGTGCTGTTTACCGGTGCCCGAAAAGTTACCGAACTGACCACCCTGCCCGAAGCCGCTGTGGCTGTACCCGAGGATGCCGTGGCTGTGGAAATTCTGGGTGAAAAAACCGAAGAAATGGTGGAAGCCGTTGGACTGTATGTGGACGATGCGCTGGTCACCGTGGCTATGAATGAGGAAGAAATCCGCCGCGTCCTGGATTCTTATATGAAGTCCTGTGCGCAGTTGCCGTTGGCCGAGATTTCTTTTGCCCAAGATGTGAAGACCCTGGTGGGTCTGTTCCCGGCAGATCGTGTGGCCGATGCGGCTGCCCTGGAATCTCTCCTTGCCGAAGGTGAACTCTCTTTGGATATCTGCGAAGTTGTGGAAGAGGTTCATCAGGCTCCCATTGCCTTCGAGACAGAGATCACTTATGACGAAGATGAATACGAAGATTACACCCACGTTGCCCGTTCCGGTGTGAATGGTGTGGCAAATGTTACCGACCGTGTGGTGTATGTTAACGGTGAGGAAGTGGAACGCAGTGAAGTTTCCAGCGTGCAGTACACTGCCCCGGTAACGGAACTGATCACCGTGGGCACCATGGTGCGTCCGGATGGTTCCACCCCCGGCGAGGCCTCCGGTTCTTTCTGCTGGCCTACGCCCACGCTGTCCATCATCACCACTTATTATGAAATGCGCTGGGGTTCTTTCCACGGTGCACTGGATATCTCCGGTTACAACTGCACCGGCGAGCCCATTGTGGCAGCTGATGCCGGCGTAGTCACCTTTGCCGGTTATAAGTCCAACGGTTACGGTTATCATGTGATCATCGACCATGGCAACGGTTTTGAGACCATGTATGCTCATTGCTGCGATGTGTATGTGAACACCGGTGACTTGGTTGCCAAGGGTGAAGTGATCGGCGGTGTAGGAAGTACCGGCTATTCCACCGGTGCACACCTGCATTTTGAAATTCTGTGCAACGGTGAAAAAGTAAATCCGCTGAACTACGTGGCTTACTGATAAAAATACGGACGCTGAAAACCAGCGTCCGTTTTTGTCATTTATATATCATCGTGAAAGGTGAGCACATCTTCCAGGCGAAAGTGGGGTTCCACCATCCCGCGGTAAACGGTTTCCATATCCCGGCGCACATTGGCGTCTTCTGCACCGCCCAAAAGGAAGATGGTGTACCGCACGCCAAAGAGAGTTGTCTCAAAATTCTGACGCACAGAGCCGTTGCGCTCGTAAAAGGCAATGCGGCGCTGCCGTGTGTGAGTTTCTTCTTCGTCTTCTGCAGTGGCAACGGATTCTGCTTCGATCATCATGCCTTGCGGCAGTTCATCTTTCAACATGGCCAGCACGGCGCTGCCATAACCTTCGCTTCGGTGCTCTTTTACTACAGCCAGGTAATCCAGCAGCACAGGCAATTCCGGTTTGCCTGCGGTGCCGCACAAGTAGGCGTAGGCTACCAGGTTGTTTTCTGTATAAAAACCGTAGGCAACGTAGGTGCCGGCGGCTTCACTGCGCAGAATCATCTCCAGCGGTTTCAATTCATCCGGTGGGAAATCCTCGGTCATATATTGTTCGTAAATAGCTGCGATCCGTTCACGGTCCAGTTTCTGCATATCCATAGGGAGGGAGTCCTTTCGTGCATCCGTTTCTTTATTCCGATAACAACAAACGTTACCATACATTATCCTACCACAACCGGCAACTGGGAGTCAAGTTGTTCAAGGCGGCGGTGGATGCCGGTTTTACCTGCCCAAATAAGGATGGTACCTGCGGCACGGGCGGCTGCATTTACTGCGGCAACGGCGGCAGTTACTTCTCCCGTGGGTCGCTTTCCGTTACCGAACAGCTTTTTGCGGAACGGCAGCGAATCAAAATGAAATCTCCCGATGCCAAACTGAATGCATATTTTCAGTCCGGCACAAACACCTATGCGCCGGTGGAAACACTGCGTGCCCTGTATGAAGAAGCCCTGGCCTGTCCCGATGTGGCGGCTCTTTCCATTGCCACCCGGGCTGATTGCATCGCTGAAGATGTGTGCGATCTTTTGGAAGAATTCGCAGTGCGGATTCCACTCACAGTGGAATTGGGGTTGCAGACTGCCCACGATGTCACGGCACAGCGCATCGGCCGCGGACACGATTGGCAGACGTTTACCGAAGGATACGCGCGGCTGAAACAGCGCGGCATTCGGGTTTGTGTGCACCTTATCAATGGTCTGCCCGGAGAAGATCTGCCTGCCATGCTGGTTACCGCCGAAAAACTGGCTGCTCTGCGGCCGGACGGCGTGAAGATCCACTCCCTTCATGTGGTGGAGGGAACGACTCTGGCGGCCCGGTGGCAGAGGGGAGAATATGAGCCTGTTTCTTTGCATACGTATGTGCAGGCCGTGGTGGGCCAGTTGGAACGTTTGCCCCCGGAAACGGTGGTGGAACGGCTGACCGGCGATGCGGATAAAACCACGCTGTTGGCACCCCGGTGGAGTGCCGATAAAAAGAAGGTGCTGGCTTCCATCGATCGGCACCTTGCGGAAGAAAATACCTGGCAGGGGCGGCTGTTTATCCCTTAATTGATGCCGGCTATAACAAAATTCAGCACCAGTGCAAAGGCAGACCAAAGAATATAGGGAATCTGCAGCAGGGCGGCGGTGCGGTCCACCTTGCCGAATTCAATGGTCATGCCGATGACAAGGATCAATAGCAAAGCCAGCCAGATGCAGGCGAATGCAAAATTCTGCAGCACAAAAAAGATGATGGGCCAGAAGACGTTGATGACCAGTTGCGCGGTAAACAGCAAAATGGCATTTTCTTTTTCCGGTGAATCTTTTTGCGATACTCTGGCAGCCCCAACGCCCATCAAAAGATACAGCACAGTCCATACCACAGGAAAAAGCCAGGCGGGTGGGGCAAAGGCGGGCTGATTCAATGTTTTGTAAACAGAAAAATAATCCCGGGTGAGAAATGATGCAAGCCCGCCTGCGAGAAGTGCCGCGGCGGGAAAGAAAATGTAGCTTCGGGCTCGTTGTGTCAACATAATAAAAACGCCTCCTTGCACACAGTATACGCAGCAGGAGGCGTTGTTTATACAAATTTTCTTACAGTTCCCTTGTCCAGTATTTGCGGTCCAGGCTGCGGTATTGCACAGCTTCCGCAATGTGAGCAGAACGAATGCTGTCGCTGC
>JAFYOA010000113.1 GCA_017547865.1 Clostridia bacterium | reverse complement strand
CGAAACATTGTGCAGCCGCTTTCAGGCCGCCGATCTCCAGCGGCAGGTGTATGTTACCAACCGCATCAAAACCATGAATGAAAGCATCTACTATAATATCGATGCCATTCATGCCGCTATTTCCGAGAACCGGCAGATCACCTTCAAATATTTTGAATGGGCGATCGATCACAGCGCCCCCGGTCATTTTGTCCGGCGGGAACGGCATGGCGGTGCTCTGTACCACATTAGCCCTTGGGCGCTGATCTGGGATGACGAAAATTACTATATGCTTGGGTTTGATTCCGCTGCCGGTATTATGAAGCACTTCCGTGTGGATAAGATGAGCAGCATTAAAGTGGCCGCCGCTGCCCGTGAGGGTGAGGTTCTGATGAAGAACTTCGATGTAGGTGATTACACCGCGCGTCTGTTTGGTATGTTCAATGGGGAACCGGAACACGTAAAGCTGCGCTTTGCCAACCGCTTGATCGGTGTTGTGATCGACCGATACGGAAAGGATATCCGCATCTCCAAAGAAGATGACGACCATTTTGGTGTGATTTTGAAGGTGGCAAACAGCCCGCAGTTTGTGGCCTGGCTGTTTTCTTTTGGAGACGAAGTGCGGGTGGAATATCCGCAGCATGTTGCGGATGAACTCTGCGCCCATGCCAGGGCAGTGCAGGCTGTGTATAAAACAGAAGAAGGCTAAAAAGAAGAGCATCTCCGTAAGGGGATGCTTTTTTTGTTAAACTGGCGAAAAATATATCCCGTCATTTTGCTGAAATTCAATTTTTAAAAGTTTTTTCTTGAAAAATCTCTTTGCGCAATCAGGAATATTTGCGGTCATATCGTCGTTTTCTCTATCTGCAAACCAAACAGAAATCCATCGAATCCAAAGGAAAGCTGTCGAATCTTGGAAGAATGCAGCGAAGAGCCGCAGTATAAACGGTGCTATATTGTCATAAAATACAGCAAAACAGAGGAATCGAGCGAACGCTTCTCCATTCTACTATAGATGGTGCTTTCATTCTTTCGTATGTGTATATCCTGCATTTTTGGTGATTATCCCATGGTGATTCCAATCTGCAAAATGGCAACTATTGCCATTTATGGCAGAATATGGTAATATTACACCACAATCAACCAATAAATAAGGAGGAACATATTCTATGGATACATCCATCAAAATAATGATCAGCGCCGAAGCGGGGGAGTGGCCGCGGGATATTTTGGAAGAGGCAGAGCGGCATGGTGCACAACTACTGTTTGCTGCGCGGGATGGCTATGCAGTTTTGGAGAAAGCAGAGCAGTTTCATCCCGACGTATTGGTATTGCACCTGCTCATGCCCGGGCTGGATGCTATTGGGGTGATGCGCACTATGCTGGCAAAATGCGAAGGCCGTCCGCCTCTGTTTATCGTGACCGCATCCTATGCCACACCCATGCTGGAGCGCGAGGTGATGGATGCCGGCGCGTCTTATTTTGTGATTTCTCCTTATGATAAACAAGAGCTTCTTCGGCGAATCTTTGAACTTTGTGAGCTCCGTGTTCGCCCGGAATTTTCCGGCGAGACTTCTTCCATGAAAGTAAAGGTCACGGAGATCCTCCATCAGATCGGAGTCCCCGCCCACATAAAGGGCTATCACTACCTGCGCGATGCCATCATCATGTCGGTGGAAGACCCAGAGATCATCAACGCAGTGACAAAGCAGTTGTACCCCGGGGTTGCGAAGCGATACGAAACCACCAGTTCCCGTGTGGAGCGTGCCATTCGCCATGCCATAGAGGTGGCATGGGACAGGGGAGATGTGGACGTTCTGAATTCTTATTTCGGCTATACCATTCACAATACCCGTGGTAAGCCCACCAATTCGGAGTTCATCGCCCTTATCGCGGATAAATTGCAGCTGCAGATGCGGTCGGTTTCGTAAAGTGATTTCCCTGTTATTTTCCATATGGTTTTTCTGTCCGTTCAATCAAATACCTTTTAGTAAAAGAAGAAACACCTTCGCGCATATAAAGCGTGAGGGTGTTTTGTTCGTTCAGAATATTTTGGCCAGTGCACAAAAAGAGAACCAGTAGGTTTAGCGGTTTCCTTTTGGAAGCCTCTTTTCTTTTTGCCTCAAACGCAGTATAATAAAGAAAAAATCCCAAGGGAGAAAAGCTATGCTTATCGATCTGCACGCACATACCAAAGGTATCAGCCGCTGCTGCCAGATTCCCGCACCGGACGTTCTTCGTGAAGCCAAGGCGGTGGGATTGGACGGCATTGTGCTTACCAACCACTACCAGGAATCTTATCTGAACGGCGGCAGCTGTGAAGAATTTGTTGAACGATATATCAGTGAGTACGAATACGCCAAAGAATTGGGCGGCCAAATGGGCATGAAAGTTTTCTTCGGTGTGGAAGTGACTGCAAATTTTTGGCCCAGTATTCATCTGCTTATTTACGGTGTGGATGCCGGTTTTCTGCGGAAGTATCCCCGTTTGTACGATTACAGTCTGGAAGAATTGTATGAGATCGTGCGGGCAAACGATTGCGCATTGGTGCAGGCTCATCCTTTCCGCAATGGCTGCCATGTGCTGGATACCGACTTCCTGGATGGTCTGGAGATCAACTGCCATCCGCTCTATGGAAAGAGTTACCAGCAGGAACTGGAAGAAGCTGCCCGTGCTGCAGGATTGATCCTTACCTGCGGCGGCGATTTTCACGCCGATACTTATCGTCCGCACTGCGGTGTTTACCTGCCCGATTGGGTGCAGACTGATTGTGATCTTGCAAAATTTATTCTCACCGCCGATGAAGTCACCCTGCATGTGCAGGAAGTGAATGATCCCGCTCATCAGGATCGGCACTATGTACTGCCCCGAGCAGAAAAGTACCTGAAGTAACGGAGGTTCCCATGGCAGAAACCGTTCCAATGAAAATTATCGCCCATATCCACACCCAGTTTCCGGAAAAATTCGGTATTCCACGGCAAAGCGGTCTGGTGGATTCCCTGGAAGCCACCATTGTGTTTGAACCGGAATACCGCGACCCGGAGGCTTTTCGCGGCATAGAAGGCTATACGCACCTGTGGCTGCTGTGGCAGTTTTCCAAGGCTGTGCGGGAGGATTGGTCGCCTACGGTGCGCCCGCCCCGTTTGGGTGGAAATACCCGCATGGGCGTATTTGCTTCCCGTTCGCCGTATCGCCCCAATGCCATCGGTCTGTCTTCCGTTCGTCTTACCGGTGTGGAATTGCACACGCCCCAGGGCCCGGTACTGCATGTTGCCGGAGCCGATCTTCTGGACGGCACGCCGATCTTCGATGTAAAACCTTACCTTGCGTACACCGATTCTCACCCCGAGGCAGCCGGCGGTTTCGCTTTGCAAACCAAAGAAGATGTGCTTGCGGTGGAGTTTCCGGCGGAATGGCAGTCGCTGGTGCCTGCCGAAGAATTGGAAGCCCTGACTCGTGTGTTGGCACAGGATCCCCGCCCGGCGTACCAAAGCGATCCCCGGCGGGTGTACAAAATGGCCTTTGGCGCCATTGAAGTGCATTTTACTGTGCAGGAAGATATTCTTACCGTATGCCGTGTGGTGCCCGGTAAATAAATCTGTTTTGGAGGAAATAAAATGGCGCTTTCGTATGCTGCTCTCATTGGAGGCGGAATCGTGTTGGCTGCTGTTGTGTTGGCTGTTGTAGTTGCGTTTGTCGTGCATTCAAATCAATAATAAAGGATGTGTGAAAGATGAATTCCATTGGTATCATCGGTGGGGCAGATGGCCCCACGGCTGTTTTTGTTGCATCCAAGCTGTCTCCGTGGATGGCTGTGTTTTTCTGTATCACCGCCGTAATTTCTGTTGCTTCCGTGGTGCTGGGGCTGCTTTCTCTGCACAATGCAAAAAAGGCAGCGGAAGAAACAGAAGATGAAAATAAAGAAATTGTAGAATAAAAAGAAGCTGCGGACGATGAGTTCGCAGCTTTTTTGTGCATACTAAGGGCAGGAGGAATGCGGAATGCCGAAAAATTTAAAGAAAGAGACCCGCCGGCAGCACGATGCACCTGCCGGAACACAGAATGATCTGACAAAGGAAGAATATCTTTCCGTGGCGCAGGCCGATCAGGCGGACAGTGGGGAAGAAAGCAAATCTGCTTTCGATCTCATCAACGAGTATGGCACCTACGAGATCCAGCGTACTGCCGATACAAGTAATGCGTTCCCGGCCATTGCCCAGGGGTATTCCAAACAGTGGCAATTTGATAAGGCGAAAAACAGAGTGGAACCCACCAACGACGGCCCGTAAAATCAAAAAGACTTGCAGCGTTTGCCGCAAGTCTTTCGCTTACATAGTAAAATGAGGCCGCAATTCTTCTGCCAACGCGAGAATATCGGAAATCTCACCTTTTAAAGAGAACTGCATTTTTCCGTTCGTTTCTTTCCGCAGCAGTTCTACGCCGTCGTAGTTCACCATGGCTTTCTGCAGCAGGGCCAGCAAAACGTCGCCTTCCGCTTTTTCCACAGCGGGAATTTCCAGCACGATACCGCAGCCTTCTTCATCCGTTTCAAAAATAAAATCCTCGTTCATGGCTATCCTCCTTTTTCTCCATCATACCTGCAACAGCTCGGTTTGTCAATATGCTTTTCTTTTGAAAGAAAATATGCTATACTCACCGCAGGAGGGGAGCAAATGGAAACTGCATTCGATAAAATCTACGCTGTTGTGCGGCAGATCCCTTACGGTACAGTCTGTTCGTACGGCACCGTGGCAGCTTTGGCCGGGAACCGCCGCTGGGCACGGGTGGTGGGCTACGCCATGGCCGGCTGCAAAGATGTTTCTGTGCCTTGCCACCGTGTGCTGCACAAAGACGGTACGCCCTCCGCTGCCTTTGAAGAAAACGGAATCAACCGCCAGGTGGAACTTCTCCGTGAAGAGGGTGTGACTTTTCTGCCCGATGGCCGGGTGGATATGCGCCGCTGCGCCTGTTTTGAACTTTAAATAAAATGAAAAGCCACTCTCTTTTGTTTTGAGAGTGGCTTGTTTTTTATTATCGGCTGAATTCAGAGAGTTCCAGACCCTTGTTATGATCCAATGCCCAGTTGATGCTCCATTCGTTGGAGAAGAGCAGCAGGTAGCGGCCGCGCATATCCTGCACCTTCTTGGTATCGGAGGTAAGATTCAGTGTCTTCAGGTCCACATCCGGGGTGTCGATCCAGCGGATGAGGGAGTAGGGGAGGTTTTCCATGATGATGTCCACGTTGTATTCGCTCTCCAGTCGATACTTGAACACATCGAACTGCAGGGTACCCACAACGCCCACGATCACTTCTTCCATACCGCTGCCGATTTCGCGGAACACCTGAATGGCACCTTCCTGTGCGATCTGCTCGGTGCCCTTCACGAACTGCTTGCGCTTCATGGTGTCCTTCTGGCGTACGCGGCAGAAGAATTCCGGCGCAAAGGTGGGGATGCCCTCAAAGGTGACTTTCTTGCCGCTGCACACGGTATCACCAATGGAGAAGATGCCCGGATCAAACACGCCGATGATATCGCCGGCGTAGGCTTCGTCTACAATTTCGCGGCTCTGGGCCATCATCTGCTGGGGCTGAGAAAGCTTCAGCTTGCGGCCGCCCTGTACGTGAGTCACGTCCATGCCTTTTTCAAACTTGCCGGAGCAAATGCGCATAAAGGCGATACGGTCACGGTGGGCTTTGTTCATGTTGGCCTGAATTTTAAATACAAAGGCAGAGAAGTCTTTGCTGAAGGGATCCACTTCGCCGTCCACGGTGTGGCGGGGCAGGGGAGAGCTGGTCATCTTTAAAAAAGCTTCCAGGAAAGGCTCTACACCGAAGTTGGTGAGAGCGGAGCCGAAGAATACAGGAGAAAGCTTACCGGCCTGCACCATGTCCAGGTCGAATTCATAACCGGCGCCGTCCAGCAGTTCCACGTCATCGCACAGGGTCTGGTACAGGTTCTCGCCCAACGTGGTTTCCAAAGAAAGGTCATCCAGTTCAACTTTGGTGGCGGTGGCTTCACGGGCGTTGCCGTTGCTGGTAAACTCAATGATGGCAGAGTTCTCACGGTCATACACGCCCTTGAAATCGATACCGGAACCGATGGGCCAATTCATGGGGTAAGTCTGAATGCCCAGTTCCTTTTCGATCTCGTCCAGCAGGTCGTAGGGGCTCTGTGCATCGCGGTCCATCTTATTGACAAAGGTAAAGATGGGGATATCGCGCATGACGCAAACCTTGAACAGCTTTCTGGTCTGGGGCTCAACACCCTTAGCGGCGTCGATGACCATAACGGCAGAGTCAGCTGCCATCAGTGTACGGTAGGTATCTTCAGAGAAGTCCTGATGACCCGGTGTGTCAAGAATATTGATGCAGTAACCGTCATACTGGAACTGCATAACGGAGGAGGTAACGGAAATACCACGCTGTTTTTCGATCTCCATCCAGTCGGATACAGCGTGACGGGCATTCTTCTTTCCCTTAACTGCACCGGCCAGCTGAATGGCACCGCCGTACAGAAGGAACTTTTCTGTCAATGTTGTTTTACCGGCGTCCGGATGGGAAATGATCGCGAACGT
>JAFYOA010000112.1 GCA_017547865.1 Clostridia bacterium | reverse complement strand
TGTCAGCACTGCGTCATTTTACGTTTCGCAGAATTTTCCTTTTGTATGTAAACGAGAGCTTACTACTATGGGTATCAAAGAATTCCCGCTTTTTTATCCAGCCGATAGTTGCGGAAATAAAGCAGCAGATCCATTGCCACCATCGTAAAATTCAAAATGTAGAAAAACAGAACATACCACTTGAAGGAGGGTGACATCAGTTTGCCAACAATGCCGCAGATATATCCCACAAATATCAAAATCAGAAATGTTAAACTTTTTCCCTTCGTTGTCCGGGTTTTATAGGATTTGATTACATTCATTGGCCAGGAACAGCCAAAAAGCACGATCATGCCAATATCCATGAATTCATAAAATTCCATTTTTTACACGCTCCTTCTATCGCTTTCGTCATAACAGCCATCCAATGCTATTGACGCAGCCATTATATCACGACTCAGAATATATTTCACCATCTTTTTCTATTTTCCGCAAAAAGTTTGTGTTCTTTCATCGCACAAAAAACAGCAGCTTCGATATTACCGGCAGCAATCGGCCCCTGCTGATTCCGCAAATTTACTGCCGGATCTTCTGTTTTTTACCAAAAATTCTGCGGATATCAAGCTTCTTCACTTTAAAATCCAGAACGAACAGCAATGCAACAATGATCAGCATTCCGTGCAGGATCATCGCAAAAACAGCTTCGTTGAGGATCCCGCGGAGCAGATACAGTGGAGGAAGAATCATGGAAATAGATGTAACCGGAAGGCCGCGGTAGTATTTGTTGCTGCCTGTTTCCGTCTGCTGGCGTTTGGCTTCCAGCACATTAAAGAATGCCAGACGGATCACAGCGCACAAGCTGTACAGGCAAACACAGGCCACACCAGAAATGCCGTCGGCACCCATGCAGTAGCACAAAAAAGCAGGAAATACACCGAAGCTGATTACATCGCACAGAGAATCCAGCTGGATGCCAAAGGCCTTTTCATCTTCCGTGCGGTTTTTCTTGGTTCTGGCAACAGTTCCGTCAAAGCCGTCGCAGATGCCGGCGACCATCAGGCATACGACAGCGGCTGTAAAAGAGCCTTTCGAGGCGCAGACGATTCCCAGCACAGCAGAAACAGCGCTCACATAGGTCAGGATAACCGTGTAATCATAAAATCCAATCAATTTCATTCTTTTTTCTCTCTTTTCCCCAAAAAATACGAAACCATAAATCCAAGTACCAGCACAGCAATCGATACCACAGAGATGCCATTAAAACCCAACACACAGTTTTCATTCAGCATATTGGGAATCATCGACAGGAAGATTCCGAAAATAATGGAATAGGTCGCCGTATAAAAGCGACGGAACAGGCTGCTCATGCAAAAAGAAATGATCACCGCGCCAACGCCAAGACCAATCACCATGGGTGCCAGTACAGACAGTTCGAATTCCGCCAGCGCCGCCACATACATACGATAGAACCCCAGTGTTGACAGGAACACCGCCGGATCCACACCGGGAATGATCGCCGTTGCCGCCACCGCAACGCCCAGCAAAATCGCCTGTATCAGCGTTGGATCTGTAATCTGTGGGAATGCATTGGGATTGACTTTGAAAAACCAGAAGCCTGCCGCAGCAGACAGCAGAATGTATCCATAGTATTTTGGCGCAAAACCCTCTTTTTTCACTTCCTGCCATACCATTGGCAGCGTTCCGAGGATCAGTCCCAGGAAGCAGAAGCAAGTGGGCATCTCGTAAGTGTTCATAAAGAAATTGATCACTTTGCTGAACAGCAGAACACCCGTAAACATGCCCAAGACCAAGGGCAGCAGAAAAGCAGCATTCTTCTTGGCGTTTTTAAAGAAATTTCCCAGCGCATCCAGCGTTTTCTGATACAAGCCGAAAATGATCAGCAGCACACTTCCACTCAGTCCGGGGGAAACTCCACCGATTCCAACAATAATGCCTTTCAAATAGGTTTTCAAGCGTTCTCGCCCCCAGCGGTGGTTTGGTTGTGTTTTCCTTGCACAGCATAGAAAACAGCGAATTTGAAGCATATCCTGTGTTATGATAGCACGAAAAGTTGAAGATTGCAATGCCGCTTCTAAGAACGACCACAGCCGCCGGCTGGATCGGATCACTTGATTTTCCGATTGGGACAATGTATAATCACGATACAAAATCAAAGGAGATCTTATCATGACGATCAAGCAGTTGGAAGCGTACTTATTTCACCACTATGGCAACCGCGCCACAGAACAGGGTATGTTTATGAAGCTGGTGGAGGAGATGGGCGAGGTTGCTGAAATCCTCAATAAGCGGGCCGGCAGAAAAGCATCCAACGGAAACGACCTGCAGCAGGAGCTGGCCGCAGAACTTGCCGATGTGATCCACTATGCTGTTGCCATTGCCGCGATCAACGGCATTGATCTGACCGATACCATCATCGAAAAGGATAAAAGAGCATCGGTCAAATACAACCATGATATCAATCTGGAAACGTTTCTCGGGAGCAAAAAAGATGGTTCACCGCATAATTGATACGGAAATCACGCTG
>JAFYOA010000111.1 GCA_017547865.1 Clostridia bacterium | reverse complement strand
CCAGCAGCCGGTGGTCCGCAAAGGGCACGCGCACTTCCAGCCCGCTTGCCATGCTGCACCTGTCTTTTCTGTCCAGCAAGGTTGCCATAAAGCGGTAAATGTTCAGGTAGCCGATCTCCCGCCGCCGGGCTTCCACCGCGTTTTCTCCGGGCAGACGGGGAACCTCCTGCAGCAGTTCTTCGTACCGTTCCCGTACATAGTCCTCCATGTGCAGCTCGGCGTTCAGTTCCGGAGAAAGCAGCCGGGTACGGAGTGTCAGATCCGGTGACCAGGGGAATGACTCTGCCTGCAGCATTTCTTCCCGGTGGAACCACGGGTACCCGCCGAAAATTTCATCGGCACATTCGCCGCACAGAGATACCGTATGATTTTCCTTTACCTTTTTGCAGAAATACAGCAGCGAACTGTCCACATCCGCCATGCCGGGCAGGTCTTTGGCACACACAGCGGGGAAGAGCGCGTCGGCCAGTTCTTCGTTGCTGCATACAAGGGTGGTGTGCCGGGTGCCAAGCAAAGCGCTTACCCGCTGTGCCCAGGGCTGATCCTGCTCCGGCTGAAAGGCGCTGGGGGTGAAATGATCCCGGTTGCCTTCAAAGTCAAAGGAATACGTGGCTGTTTCCATGCCTTTCTTTTTCATTTCACCGGCCACCAGGGCGGTGATCACGCTGGAATCCAGCCCGCCGGAGAGAAACGTACACAGGGGGACATCGGCGGCACACTGCCGTGCAGCAATGTCTTCCAAAAGGCCGCGTACTTTTTGGGTGGTGGCGGCAAAATCATCGGTGTGCTCCCGGCTCTGCAGGGTGTAGTAGGCCCATTCCCGGTAGCCATCCGGGCCGAAAACTGCACAGTGCCCGGGTTTCAGCTCCCGTATGTTCTCAAACACGCCGCAGCCTGCGGTGCGCATGGGCCCCAGGCCGAAGATTTCGCACAGGCCGGTGCGGCCCACCACCGGCGCAATCCCCGGGTGTTTGAACAGCGCTTTGATCTCCGAGGCGAATACCAGCCGTTTGTATAGAAAGGAGAGGAACAACGGCTTCACCCCAAAGCGGTCCCGGCACAGGTAGGTGGTGCCCCGGGCTTCGTCATGAAACGCAAAGGCATAAATGCCGTTCAGCTGTTCGGCAACGTGTTCGCCGTAATGTATGCAGGCCTGCAGCAGCACTTCGGTATCGCAATTTGTTTCAAACCGATAGCCCAGGGAACAAAGCGTTTGCCGCAGCTCCGGGGCGTTGTACAGTTCGCCGTTATAAACAATGGTGTAGACGTTTCCGTCTTTCATGGTGCGCATGGGCTGGGCGCCGTGCTCCGGGTCCATAACGGCAAGACGGGCATGGGCCAGAGCAGCCCGCCGGGCTACATGCACACCCATGTCATCCGGGCCGCGGTGGGCAATGGCAGCTGCCATATCCAGCGCCAGCCGCCGCCACAGGTATTTTTCCTGCAGAAGGTCATCCTCCATCACGGAAAATCCCGCAAATCCGCACATAAAATCACCCTTTCGTTTTTGTAACAGTGTATGCAAAAACATAAAAATTGATCATGCTCCCAATCTCGAAAAGCAAGGCGGATTGCCGTGAATCAGCAGTGACATCACACAAGAAAGTTTCGTCAACCTTTTCAAAGATTGCAGGGGTCTTGGGGGCACCTGTTACGTTTATGAAAATTTTACAGATTTACCTTTAGTAGAACAAAAAAGGAAGAGCCCTCGCTCTTCCTTTAAAATCAATTATTCTTCTGCAATATATTCATACGCTTTGCGCGGGCTGGTGCCGTTGTGCACATAAATTACGCCGCAGTACACAAAGCCGTGCTTTTCTGCCAGGTGCTGCATGGGCAGGTTGTCGGCGTGGGTATCAATGCGCAGGTGGCTGTATTTACTTTTGGAGAAAGCAATGCATTCCTCAAAAATGCCCCGGTATTGCCCGTCGCTGGCCACACGGTGCAGGGTGGCGTAGGGGGCATCGCTGCGCCAGGCGCCGCCTTCAATGTAACTGTAAGTGGGGTCCTCGCCAAAAATCAGGGCGAACACGCCGTGTACGCCGCTGTTTTTTTCCACAATGTACAAATCGCCCCGGCGAATATCCTCCAGCCAAAGCTCTTCCTCCGGGCTGGTGGTACCCCATTGGGTGGGGTTGCCGTGGGTGCGCATAAACTCCCGGGCGGCTGCAAAAATTTTCTGAATGGCACTGTAATCTTCCATCACGGCAGGTCGAATCATGGCAATACTCCTTTGGATTGCAAAGTATTAACAGTATGTCTTATTTTGTGGGGAATG
>JAFYOA010000110.1 GCA_017547865.1 Clostridia bacterium | reverse complement strand
GCCACTTCCCAAACAAAAAAGCTGCCCAACCAACCGGTCAGGCAGCTTTCGCTTTATTGTTTCAATTCCGTTTGCGGCGCTTCTTTCACCGTTACGTGAATACTGTTGCGGCTGGAAACACTGGCGTTGATGTCCAGTGTGTATTCCAGGGTCAGTTCGCCGCCGTTGTCGTCCAGCTTGTCGCGGATGGCGGTGGTGAACACCCCCAGCATCAGCACGCCCACACCGGTATCGTAGCGGCACACGTTGCGCTGGCCCTTCTGCAAAAACAGCCGGGTGGCGCCGCCGGAATGGATCATGGTCACATCGCCGGTCTCGGTATCCACTTTCAGCGTGGTCAGGTAAGAATGGTTGGGGTTATCCTGGTCGTACTCCCGGTAGCAAATGTAGCGTACACCGTTTTTTGTGGTGTAAGAACCTACGGTATCGATGTCGATGGAGCCGCTTTCATCATCGTATTGCTGGCGGCCCCGAATGGAGATAAGATAGTTTTCGTTCATAGTTTTCCTTACTTTTAATAGTCTTCGATCTGTACCAGAGAAGCGTGCAGTTCCTCTGTTTTTAAGAACAGCCGGGCAACCTCGCTGAAGTTTTCCGCATGGTCGCTTACAAAGAACTGCTCTTCGCCTTCTTCCTGCCGGTCGCTCAGCAGGTTGGCGGCTTCCAGCATTTCCGCACAGCGGCGGGCGCCTTCTTTGCCGGAGTCGATGAGGATCACATCGTCGCCCACCAGGGGGCCGATCACGCGTTTGAGAAGGGGATAGTGGGTGCAGCCCAAAATCACCGTGTCCACGCCCTGCTCCATCAACGGCACCAGGTACCGCCGGGCGATCTCGATCACCACCGGGTCATCCGGGTCAATGCAGCCGTTTTCCACCAGGGGAACAAACAGGGGACAAGCCTGGCTCACCACCTGCAGTTTGTCGTTCATGCGGTGAATTTCCCGGGCAAAGGCGTTGCTGTTTACGGTGGCGGCGGTGCCCAGCACGCCGATCTTTCCGTTTTGGGTGGCATTCACAGCGGCCACAGCGGTGGGCTGCAGCACATTGGCATAGGGCACGGGCAGCACATTCGGCAGCTGGGTGGCTACGGTGCTTACCGTGCCGCAGGCTGCCAAAACGCATTTGACATCGTGAGAAAGCAAAAAGCGGGCGTCCTGTTCGGCGTACTGGCGAATGGTTTCTGCCCCGCGGGAACCGTAGGGTGTGCGGCCGGTATCGCCGAAATAGATGATATTTTCGTGGGGAAGGATGCGGTGCAGCGGCTTTACGGCGCTCAGGCCGCCCAGGCCAGAGTCGAATACGCCGATGGGACGGTTATCCATGTCGCAATCCTTTCCTTATGCCTGCTCGGCCAGTTCCACCAGCTGATCCAGCAGATCGCCATAGGCAAGGCCGGTGGCTTCCCACAGCTTGGGATACATGCTGATGGCGGTGAAGCCGGGCAGGGTGTTGATCTCGGTGAGGATGATGCGGCCTTCGGGGGTCACAAAGAAGTCTACGCGGGACAGACCGGCGCAGCCCAGCAAACGATAGGCACGCACGGCGGTGCGGCGGATTTCTTCGCTAATCTCATCGCTGAGACGGGCGGGAATGTACAGTTGGGAAGTTCCGTTCTTATATTTGTCGTCGTAATCGTAGAAGGCGGCAGTGGTGCCGATTTCGCCTACAATGGAGGCTTTGGCATCGCGGTTGCCCAATACGGCACACTCCACTTCCTGGCCGATCACGCCTTCTTCAATGACGATCTTCACGTCTTCTTTGGCGGCCTTGGCCACGGCTTCGTCCAGTTCATCCATGCTGTTCACCTTGGAGATACCCACGGAGGAGCCGGCGTTGGCGGGCTTGACAAACACGGGGAAGTTGAGGCGGGCGTTCACCTTTTTGCGGATGATCACGCGGCCTTCGGAATCTTCGTAGCGGTCGGCATAGAACCACAGGTAGGGGGTCTGCTCAATGCGGTTGGCAGAGAGAATGGTGTGGGTGGCGGCTTTGTCCATGCACACAGAGGATGCAAAGGTGTGGCAGCCCACAAAGGGAATGCCGCTCATGGCGAACAGGCCCTGGATGGTGCCGTCTTCGCCGTTCTTGCCGTGCAGCACAGGGAAGATTACATCCACGGGGATGGTCTTCACGCCATCGGGATAGAAAGCAACAATGCCGTG
>JAFYOA010000109.1 GCA_017547865.1 Clostridia bacterium | reverse complement strand
ACCCCACCTACAATAAATATTGCGAATGGACCTGGCAGCTGAGCCGCCACCACGAACTGCAGGTGCTGGCCAAAGCTTACCGCGCCACGGGAAATGAAGAATACGCGGCAGCCTGTGCCGAACTGCTGGACAGCTGGCTGAAGCAGGCTGTGGCCCCCACGCCGCCCTGCAGCGGCTACGATACCCTGTGCTGGCGTACCATCGAATGCGGTATTCGCCTGGGCCTTGTGTGGCCGGAAATCCTCCACAGTTTCTACAAGAGCCCGGCCTTCACCGATGATATTCTCACCGATTGGTATAAATCCGTTTGGGAGCACGGCGAACGCCTTGCCCGCGATTACACCACCGCTAACTGGCTGATTATGGAAATGAACGGCCTGGGGCACATCGGCATTTTGTTCCCCTGCTTTAAGCATGCAGAAGAATGGCTGCACTTTGCCGTGGAGACACTGCTGAAAGAACTGGATCTGCAGGTGTATGCCGACGGCTTCCAGTATGAACTTTCCACCGGTTACCAGAATGTGGTGATCAAAAATTACATTGCCCTAATGCGCACCATGAAGGCCTACAACAAGCCCATTCCCGCCAAATATTACGAGGTGATGGAATCGCTGCAGATGCTGTGGGTCAAGTTGATGCGCCCCGATCGCCGGATGCCGGCGCTGAACGATGCGGGCAACGGCCTTGTAAAAGAAAGCATCGCTTCGTACTTTGATCTTTTCTCCGAGAACGAACACCTGCGCTGGGTGATGACCGATACAAAAGAAGGCACGCCGCCGGAAGAAAAATCCATGGTGCTGCCCTGGGCCGGCATGGCGGCCTTCCGCACCGGTTGGGGAGAGGATGATACTTGGCTCTTCTTTGATGGAGCGCCCTTTGGCCGTGCCCACCAGCACGAAGACAAGCTGCAGGTGCTTCTGCACGCAGACCGCAAGTTTGTGCTGATGGAAGGCAACAACTACGCCTACGATACCTCTGAGATGCGCAAGTATGTGCTTTCTACCCGCACCCACAACACCGTGCGCGTGGACGGCATGTGCCAGAACCGCCGCAAGACCTACCAGTGGCACGCAGAGGACATTGAAAAGCACAGCGGTATTCAGACAAAGCTGACCGATGCCGTGGATGCCGCCCGCGCTGTGTACGATGAAGGCTACGGAGAAGAACAGGATACCAACGTTACCCACGAACGCTCCGTGTACTTTATGAAGAAGCTGCCCGGCTGTAAGCCCTTCGGCATTGTGGTGGACCGCCTCACCGCCAAAGAAGGCGAGCACGATTACGAAGTGCTGTGGCATATTGATGAAGAAAAGCTGCTGGCCGATGGCATGCAGCTGCAGGCAGGCACTCTGCACCTGCTGGTGCCGGATGCCCCCATGGAGACCGCCGGCCTGTCCATCAGCCGCGGCGTGCAGTTCCCCGAATGGCAGGGCTGGACCGCCAACACCGCCATTCAGAAGGATTTCCGCCCGGTGTATGCTGCACAGTACTGGCTGCATGGGCAGAATATGCGCTGGGTTACCGTGCTGTACCCCGATGGCGGCGAAGCCTGCCCCATTGCCGGTGTGGAAGCCGGCCTGGATGTGAAGGATACGAAGATTGTCCTGCAGATGACCGACGGCACCACCGTGGAACTGAACGAAACCGACCTGCTGTAAGCAGAAAACGAACCCGAAAGGGAGGGTTTAGCAATGAGTACAAGATTGACCGACGCCGTATTTTTCGGCGAACACCTGAATACCGCACTGCCCGGGCTGGAAGAAATTCCCGCCCTGGCCGCAAAAGAAGATTATGCCGCCTGCCGCAAGGTGTTTGCCGCCTGTGTGCGCACCATGCTGCAGCCGGAGCTGTATTTCAGTAAGCCGCTTGCCGGGCAGAAAAACCTGGCCGACGGCGTGGACTATGAGCGTGCCGAAAAAGCCCTGAAGAACATCATGTCTTCCTGCGGGTTTGAGTGGGACTTTGGCGAAGAAGGCCCCATTGACTGGTTTGCCAACCCCACCTACAACGGCTATAAAGAATGGACTTGGCAGCTGAGCCGTCATGCAGAATGGCGTGTGCTGGCCCGTGCCTACCGGGCGACCGGTGATGAAAAATATGCCGCCTGTGCCGCCCGGCAAATCCAGAGCTGGATCGACCAGGCCCAGGCGCCGGACCCCTGTGAGGGCTGGCTGACCAAGTGCTGGCGCACCATTGAGTGCGGCATCCGCATGGGCAATGTATGGCCGGAGATCATCCACAGCTTTTATATGAGCCCGGCGTTTACGGATGATCTGCTCACCGATTGGTGTAAATCTGTGTGGGAACACGGCGAACGCCTGCGCCGTGACCACCGCACCGGCAACTGGCTGATCATGGAAATGAACGGCCTGCTGCACATTGGCATGCTGTACCCCTGCTTTAAGCTGGCAGACGATTGGTTTGCCTATGCCATGAACAAACTGGAAGAAGAACTTTTCCTGCAGGTGTACCCGGATGGCTTCCAGTACGAGCTTTCCACCGAGTACCAGCAGGTGGTCATCAGCAACTATTCCACTGTGGTGCGCTCGCTGAAAGCCTATGGCCGCCCGGTGAACCCGGAGGTGCTGAAGTGCCTGGAAAACCTGCTGATGGTCTATGTGCGCCTGATGCAGCCCAACGGCTTTGTGCCGGATATCAACGACGGCCACGTGTACGATTCCGGCGAGTTTATCTCCCGCTTTATTGATATTTGCCCGGAGAACGACCACCTGCTGTGGGCAATAACCGGGGGCAAACAGGGTTGCCCGCCGGCCGAATGCAACCAGGTGCTGGAGAACAGCGGCCTGGCGGCCCTGCGTACCGGCTGGGGAAAAGACGATACCTGGCTGTTTTTTGACGGCGGCGAATTTGGCGCCGGCCACCAGCATGAAGACAAACTGCAGGTGCTGTTTGAATCCGGCGAAGACAACACCCTGGTGGAATGCAATCGCTATTCTTACGATTCTTCTCCCACCCGTGCCTACTGCCTTTCCACCCGCGGCCACAACACCGTGCGCGTGGACGGCATGGACCAGAACCGCCGCAAAAACTATGCGTGGAAGGGCGAGATCAATAAAAAGACCGACCTGCAGCGGAATTTCACCCCGGCGATCGATGCTCTCCGCGCGGTGTACAACGAAGGCTATGGCGAGGAGCAGGATAAGAGCATTACCCACGAGCGGTCTGTGTATTTTGTGAAACAGGCCGAAGGTCTGCGTCCCTTCGCGGTGATTGTGGACCGCCTGACCGCCGATGCCGAGCATGATTACGAAGTGCTGTGGAGCCTGGATGCCCCTAAAGCCTCCATGAACGGCCTGAAGGTGCGTGCCAATACTTTGAACCTGATCGTTCCCGAAGCGCCCATGGAGACCGCCGGTATTTCTCTGTCCCGCGGTGTGCAGTTCCCCGAATGGCAGGGATGGCGCTGCAATTCCACGGTGCAGAAGGATTTCCGCCCCATCTTCACCGCGCAGTATTGGCTGCACGCCAAAGATATCCGCTGGGCCACCGTGCTGTATGCGGATCATGGTGAACCCTGCCCCATTACCGGGGTGGAAGCCTCGCTGGATGTGAAGGATACGAAGATCGTGCTGAAAAAAGCCGATGGCACCGGGCTGGTGCTGGATGAAAAAGACCTTTGGTAAAATAAAAGCACAAAAAGGGAAGAAGCCGCATTGACTTCTTCCCTTTCCGGTTATATAATCGAGCCGGAAGGGCAGAACGCTGCCCACAAAAGGAGGAGTTGCCATGGAGACAACAATTGGCCCCCGCACGACCGACGAACGCCTGTTTACAGAACTGCTGGACTGCACGGTGCCCGGACTTGGTGAAATTCCCGCCGCCGCAGCCAAAGGCGATTACAAGACCTGCCGCCATATTCTGGCAGAGCATCTTCGCCGCACTCTGCAGCCCAAGCGGTATTTTCAGATCTTCGACCAAAAAGTAGCCGAAGACATTCTGCCGGACTTTACCATGCAGGATACGGACGAAGAAACCATTCGCCGGGCGGATGAGATCTGCCGCCACTACATTTATACCGCCGACGGCATCTGCGATTTCGGTGACAAGCCGATCGACTGGTTCTGTAACCCCACTTACAATAACTACTGCGAGTGGCCCTGGGGCTTTAACCGCCACTGGAGCTGGCGGCTGGCCGCCCGTGCCTATCGCCTGACCGGCGATGAAAAATACGCCGAAAGCTGTGCCGAACAGTTCGACAGCTGGGTAAAACAGGCACTTTCTCCCGTGCCGCCCTGTGCAGCCGGTGCCACCATTGCCTGGCGAACCATCGAGACCGGCATCCGCATGGCCTACTGCTGGCCGGAGATCATCCACACCTTCCTCCATTCGCCCGCTTTTACGGATGACATCCTCACCGACTGGTGCAAATCCGTGTGGGAGCACGGCGAGCGCCTGCGCCGCGACCATGTGACCGGCAACTGGCTCATCATGGAAATGAGCGGCCTGTTCATCATCGGTATGCTGTACCCGTT
>JAFYOA010000108.1 GCA_017547865.1 Clostridia bacterium | reverse complement strand
GTACCGTTCTTAAAAATCAGCAGGTCTATGCCTCTCTTGAAGCACCCACTGCGTGGGGTGCGATCGTACCGTTTCCTAAAAAAGACACCCTGACAGGCAGTGTCTTTCCAGGGGAGTCCCTCTCTTGCAGGGACTCCCCTCTTTTCTGCGCTGCAGAAAATTCACCCCTCTCGGAGCGCTTCCAAGGCAAGGGGTTCCGTGTCCTGCGGGACACGGGTCAGGGTTCCGCCCTAACAACCCGCAAGCTTTTGAAAAAGCTTGACCAAAACTTTTACAGTTCACCCCTACCGCGGCCGCTTGCTGAATTTCAGCACCAAGCTTCTCCGCGATGTGGGTGCGGGCACCGCCCGCAAAATAAAAAAACATAGACAAACCCCGCCTGCAATGCTACAATGAAATCAGAAATTCCAAGGAGGATTTTGTATGAACGAAAGAACCGTTTTCCCCGCTTTTCTGCACGGCGGTGACTACAACCCGGACCAGTGGCTGGACCGGCCCGATATTCTTGCCAAAGACATTGAACTGATGAAGGAAGCCCACGTCAACTGCGTTTCCTTGGGTATTTTTGCCTGGGCGCACCTGGAACCCCAGGAAGGCGTGTACGATTTTGAGTGGATGGCCGAGATCATCGATAATCTGTATGCCAACGGCATTTACACCATTTTGGCCACGCCCAGCGGCGCCAAGCCTGTGTGGATGGCGGAAAAATACCCGGAGATCCGCCGCGTTTCCGGCAAGACCGGCCACCGCGAGCTGCCCCGCGACCGCCATAACCATTGCTTTACCTCCCCCATTTACCGCGAAAAAATGCACCAGATCAATTCCCGCCTGGCCCAGCGGTTTGCTTCTCATCCCGGCGTGATTTTGTGGCATCTTTCCAATGAATACAACGGTGAGTGCCACTGCGAACTGTGCCAGGAGGCGTTCCGCAACTGGGTGAAGGAAAAGTACGGCACCATTGAGGCTGTGAACAAGGCCTGGTGGACCGACTTCTGGAGCCACACCTACCGCGATTTCTCCGAGATCCGCTCTCCCTCTGCCGACGGCGAGCACAACGTGCACGGCCTGACTCTGGATTGGAAGCGTTTTGTGACCCACCAGACCATTGATTTTATGAAAGCCGAGATCGCCGCAGTGCACTCCGTGGAGCCCAAGCTGCCCACCACTGTGAACATGATGGGCTGGTACGATGGCCTGAACTACTATAAATTCGGCCCGCACATCGATATCGTCTCCTGGGACAACTACCCCGTGTGGCACACCATGAACGACGTGGATGTGGCCCAGCACGCCGCTTCCGCCCACGATATCATGCGCTCTGTAAAGCGCGCCCCCTGGCTGCTGATGGAAAGCACCCCCAGCATGACCAACTGGCAGCCTGTTTCTGCCCTGAAGCGCCCGGGCGTGCACCTCACTTCTTCTCTGCAGGCAGTGGCCCACGGATCGGATTCCGTGCAGTACTTCCAGTGGAGAAAGGGCCGCGGTTCCTCCGAAAAGCTGCACGGCGCTGTGGTAGACCACTACGGCGGCAGCGATACCCGTGTGTTCCGTGATGTGACCTCTGTGGGCAAAAAGCTGGAAGAACTGCTGCCCATGCTGAAGACCGAAGTTTGCCCCCAGGCCGCGGTGGTGTACGACGTGGAGAACCGCTGGGCCATCAACGATTCCCGCGGTCCCCGTAACTCCGGCGTGCATTACGAGCAGGACGTGCAGGCCTGGCACCGCGCTTTTTGGGAACAGGGCGTGCCGGTGGATATGATCGACATGGATTGCGACGATCTTTCCCGTTATAAAATTATTGCGGCCCCCATGCTGTATATGTACCGCGCCGGTTTTGAAAAGAAGCTGCGCGAATTTGTGGCAAACGGCGGTATTTTGGTGGGCACCTACCAGACCGGCATTGCCAACGAAACCGACCTGTGCTACCTGGGCGGCTGGCCCGGCGAGACCATGGATCTTTTTGGCGTGTGGAATGAAGAGATCGATGCCCTGCCGGACGGCGGCGAAAACGGCATGGTGATGTGCGGCGGCGACCACCGCACTTATAAGGTGAGCGAATTGTGCGCAATTATTCATGCAAAGGGCGCCAAGGTGCTGGCCGAATACGAAAGCGACTTCTACAAGGGCATGCCCGCCCTCACAGAAAACACCTACGGCGAAGGCAAGGCTTATTATGTGGCTGCCCGCCCGGGTGCAGATTTCCTGAAGGATTTTGTGACCGGCCTGGTGAACGATACCGGCGTGGAGCGTTCTTTGGATGATGCCGCCCTGCCGTATGGCGTGGTGCCCATGATGCGTGTGGGCGAAAACGGCGAAAAAGTCGTTTTTGTGCAGAACTTTACCAAGGAACAGAAAGCGGTGGTGCTTGGCCGCGAATACACCGTCTTCGGTACCGAAGAAAAGGTGGATGCCCTGACGTTGGCTCCCTACGAAACGGTGATCCTAAACAAATAACCAAAAACGAGCCTGCGGCGCAAAACCGCAGGTTCTTTTTGTTTCATAATGTATGGTGTGCCTGCAAATAATACCGTTAATACACCAAAGGAGAACGGCATGAAAAAATTGTGGGGCACCGTGGAATGGTTTTTAAAAAAGGCAGGGGAAAATGCTTTGGATGCCTGGGCGGGGCAATCTGCTTTCTTTATTGTTATTTCGGTGTTTCCCACGCTGCTGCTGGTGGTTTCCTTAAGCCGTGCCATGGGAATAGCGGAATCCGCCCTTTTGAATGAAGCGATGCGCCTGCTGCCTGCTGCTGTTGCGGAGCTTGTTTTTAACATTTTCCATGAGGCTGTGGGACGAACCGACCTGACCTTTGCTTCTTTTTCTGCCGTGGCGGCGCTGTGGGGTATTTCACGCAGTGTGTATGCCCTTATTAAAGGGCTGAACGCCGTGTACGATGTGCGGGAGACCCGGCATTTCATGGCGGTGCGGATTATAGCCTTTGTATATACGCTGGCGTTGTTTGTGCTTATTGCTGCGGCGCTGGTGCTGCTGGTGTTTTGGCAGAGCATTGCGATCTGGCTGGTGCCTTTATTTCCGTCGTTTCAGGCCACAGCGGTGTTTATTCTCAGTTTTCGTTTTTTGGGGGCGGCGGTGGTGTTTACCCTGTTTTTTCTGCTGCTGTACAAAATATTGCCAAACCACACCGCCCGGGGCGTTTCTTTGCTGCCGGGGGCGGTGTTTTCTGCGTTGGGCTGGCTGGTCTTTTCCCGGTTGTTTTCCTTTTATATAGAAAACTTTTCCAACTACGCCAGCCTGTACGGTTCCCTCACCGCTGTGGTACTTTTGATGCTGTGGCTGTATTTTTGCATGTATATTTTGTTTTTGGGCGGGGAGGTAAACGTATGGCTGAAACAAAAATATTCCCGGCAGTAAAAACAGCCTAAACTCAAAAAAATCCAGTTGAAATCTCGCCCGTTAATTGGTATACTGATACAAAGAGGGCGGCATTTTTGTTCGCCTTTTGCTGTATATCTATTTATATATTATAGAAAAGGAAGTTATTATTATGAAAATCATTCGCGCTAAAGATTATGCTGATATGAGCCGCAAGGCCGCTGCAATCATCGCTGCCCAGGTTGTTATTAAGCCCGATTGCGTGCTGGGCCTGGCCACCGGTTCTTCTCCCATCGGTACCTACAAGCAGCTGATCGAATGGTACAACCAGGGCGATCTGGATTTCTCCGATGTGACCTCTGTGAACCTGGATGAGTACGTGGGCCTGACCGGCGACCACGAGCAGAGCTACCGTTATTTCATGAACCACAACCTGTTCGATCACATCAACATCGATAAGAACCGCACCCATGTTCCCAGCGGTGTTTCTGAAGATGTGGCTGCCGAGTGCCAGAACTACGAAAACCTCATCCGCTCTGTTGGCGGCATTGATCTGCAGCTGCTGGGCATTGGCCACGATGGCCACATCGGCTTCAACGAGCCGGAAAGCTATTTCTCCACCATTACCCATTGCGTGGAACTGAACCCCATCACCATTAAGGCCAACGCCCGTTTCTTCGCCAGCGAAGCCGACGTGCCCACCAAGGCCGTGACCATGGGCATCGAGACCATCATGTCTGCCCGCAAGGTTGTGCTCATTGCCAGCGGCGCCGATAAGAAGGAAATTATGGAAAAAGCCTTCTTTGGCCCGGTGACCCCCGAAGTGCCTGCTTCCATTCTGCAGATGCACCCGGACCTGACCATTGTGACCTGCGACACCATCTGATTTTTTAAATACTGCAAACGAAAGGAGGAAAACGCACATGCAGGCCGATTTTTTATCATCGGTTTTGTCTTCGGCAGCGCTGGGGGCAGCGGCTGTCGCTGCGGCGGTGCTGTTTTCCTCCAAAAAAACGCCTATGGGAGGCACCAAAATGAATGAGACTGAACCGCTGTGGAGCCCCGCACAGGAGGAAGAAACCCCTGTGCAGGAACCGGCTGCCGCGCCTGTGCCGACACCCAAAGTGCCCCGTCAGTTGTGTTTTTTAAACCGTGAACTTTCCTGGCTGAAGTTCAACGAGCGTGTGCTGGAGGAAGCCGCCGATGAGCACAACCCCCTGTGCGAGCGCATGACCTTCCTCTCGATTTTCCAAACCAATCTGGATGAGTTTTTCATGGTGCGTGTGGGTTCTCTGCACGATATGATGCTGCTGAAAAACGAGATCCGCGAAAACAAAACCAACATGACCCCCATGGAGCAGGTTTCGGCTGTTCTGCGGGAAGTGCGCAGCCTGCTGCCCAAAAAGGAAGCGGTGTACCACACCCTGCTGAGCGCCATGGAACACCAGGGAATCTCGCTGGTTACCTTTGCAGATCTGAATTCCACCGAGAAAAAGTACCTGGAAAAATATTTTACCAAAGAAGTGGAACCCCTGCTTTCCACCGTGGTGGTGGGCCGCAAGCAGCCGTTCCCGTTCCTGAACAACAAAGACCTGTACGCCGTGGCGGAGCTGGGCAAAAAGAACGACAAGGAAAAAGTGGGCATCGTGCCCTGCAGCAGCGGTGTTATCCAGCGGCTTATCCCCATTCCGGGCCGCATGGGCTGCTATATCCTTTCAGAAGAGCTGATCCTCCATTTCCTGTCCAAGGTCTTTAAAAAGTACGGTGTAAAATCCAAGGCCATCATCCGCGTTACCCGCAATGCCGATATCGACGCGGACAGCGTGGTGGACGAAGACCTGGATTACCGCGAGCATATGGCAGAGGTCATTCGCCAGCGGCGCAAGCTGTGTCCCGTGCGGCTGGAAATGTCCCGCCCCATGGACGAGCGCATTACCACCTGGCTGTGCGACCGCCTTGGTTTGACCCATGAGCAGGTGTTCCTCTCCAAAATGCCCGCCGATCTTTCTTTTGTATTTGCCATGCAGGATACCCTGCGCAGCAGTCCGGATCTTTTCTACGAGCGCCGGGTACCCCAGCGCCCCGCCGGCATTGAGCCCGGCCGCTCCATGATCGAACAGATCAAGGAAAAAGACCGGATGCTCTCGCTGCCCTTTGAATCGGTGAACCCCTTCCTGCAGCTGCTGAACGAAGCCGCCCGCGACCCGCAGGTGGTTTCCATCCGCATGACCCTGTACCGCCTGGCCAAGCACAGCAAGGTGGTGGAAGCCCTGACCGAAGCCGCCGAAAACGGCAAGCAGGTGGACGTGCTGGTGGAACTGAAGGCCCGCTTCGATGAAGAAAACAACATCGAATGGTCCCGCCGCCTGGAAGATGCCGGCTGCCATGTGATTTACGGCATCGATAAGCTGAAGGTGCATTCCAAGCTGTGCCTGATCACCCGCCGCGGCGAAAATGGCGTGGAATACATTACCCAGGTGGGCACCGGCAACTACAACGAAAAAACCGCCCGTCTGTACACCGACCTGCAGCTGATGACCGCCGACCCGGCCATTGGCCGCGAAGCCGCCGAGGTATTTTCTGCACTCTCTTTGGGAGAAGTGGTGGAAAAAACCGAGCACCTGCTGGTGGCGCCCAAGTGCCTGCAGGGCAAGATCCTCGATATGTTCGACGAGCAGATCGCCCTTGCCGAAAAAGGCCAGCCCGCCTATGTGGGTCTCAAGCTCAATTCCCTTACAGATAAACGGATCATGGATAAGATGATCGAAGCCTCGCAGGCCGGGGTGAAGATCGAAATGCTCATTCGCGGCATTTGCTGCCTGCAGGCAGGCGTGCCCGGCTATACAGAGAACATTCGCATTTACAGCATTGTGGGTCGTTTTCTGGAGCATTCCCGTATTTATATTTTTGGCAGCACCGGCAAAGAAAAGGTGTACATTTCTTCTGCGGACTTTATGACCCGCAATACCCTGCGCCGTGTGGAAGTGGCTGCACCGGTATACAGCGAAGAAATTCGCACCCGTTTGCTGGAAATGTTCCGTACCCTGCTGCGGGATAACAGCAAGGCCCGCCTGCAGGTGGAAAACGGAATCTACACCAAGGTGATCAACAACGAACCGCCCATGAACGCCCAGGAAGCGTTTTACCGGGAAGCCTACGCGGCAGCCGGTACGGCGGAATAAAAGAACGTTCAAACGAAACATAAAGGAAGTGCATCAGAATGTTAAAAATCGGTATGCTGACCAGCGGCGGCGACTGCCAGGCGCTGAACGCCACTATGCGCGGCGTGGTGAAAGGCCTGAATCGTCTGTGCGATAACGTGCAGATCTACGGCTTTATCGATGGCTATAAGGGCCTGATCTACGGCAATTACCGCATGCTTACCGCCCAGGATTTCTCCGGTATCCTCACCATGGGCGGCACCATTCTGGGTTCCTCCCGTCAGCCGTTCAAGCTGATGCGTGAACCGGACGAAAACGGCCTGGACAAAGTAAAGGCCATGAAGACCAATTACAAGAAGCTGGGCCTGGATTGCCTGGTGGTGCTGGGCGGCAACGGTTCTCAGAAGACCGCCAACCTGCTGAGCCAGGAAGGTCTGAACGTGATTGGCCTGCCCAAGACCATTGATAACGACCTGTGGGGCACCGATATGACCTTCGGTTTCCAGAGTGCCGTGGACGTGGCCACCAACGCCATCGATTGCATTCACACCACCGCTGCTTCTCATGGCCGCGCCTTTATTGTGGAGATCATGGGCCACAAAGTGGGCTGGATCACCCTGTTTGCCGGCATTGCCGGCGGCGCCGATGTGGTGCTGCTGCCGGAAATTCCCTACGACATTGACAAAGTGGTGAAAGCACTGAACCGCCGCACCAAGGCTGGCAAGCGCTTCTCCATCATCGCTGTGGCAGAAGGCGCCATCTCCAAAGAAGTGGCCGCCCTGCCCAAAAAGGAACGCAAGGCTCTGGAGGCCAACCCCCAGTTTGTTTCCACCGGCTACCGCATTGCCGATGAGCTGAAGCAGAAGGGCATCACCGATATTCGCGTGGCCGTGCCCGGCCATACCCAGCGCGGCGGCTCTCCCTGCCCGTACGACCGCGTTCTCTCTTCCCGTCTGGGCGCCCATGCTGCCGAACTGATCGCCAACGGCGACTTTGGCAAGCTGGTTGTGCTGCAGAACAACGTGATCACCGCGATCCCGCTGGAAGAATCTGCCGGCAAGCTGAAGTACGTAGACCCGAACTGCGATATCATTCAGCAGGCCCGTACCCTGGGTATCTCCTTCGGCGACTAAAGATATAGACTAAGTACATAAAAAGAGCGGAGACACTTCCAAAAGAGGTGTCTCCGTTGTTTATTTTTTCTTCCACTCTTCTGCCAGCCGCCTGGATTTTTCGATGGCGGCTTTGGAAGGATTGGTTGTGCTGTCTATTTTTGCGCAATGAATAATGACAGAGGCAAACAAGACAAAGAGCGTACTCAGTGCCCATATAATTTTATCCATCACATAACATGGTTTTTGCTTTTTCATTCTTCATCCCTCGGTTTTTGTGATCTTATTTTTGGAAAAAGTGTTACAGAGAGGCTTTTGTCTATTTTTTGTTCCACAATGACCTGTACTGGGTTTTCTTCTGCCCATGCCGGGTCTGTGTCTGCCAAGGCTTTCCATTGGTCGTAGTGCGCAACCACGGCATCAAATAGTATTTCTTCCGCTTCTTTGCGGGCTTGTATGGCATCATCTAAATTTACATACGTTCCCAAATGGTATTTTTTCTGCTGAAAAACGATTTTGGCAATGTATTTTCCTTTAGTCAGATAAACACCTTTGTGGCCGGTTGTATTGTTGGCAGGAAGTCGCTTGCTTCGAATTAAATCGATGGAAGTTCCATCGATGTGTGTTAATAGTTCGGGTAATTTTTTGTTGTGTATCTGTCTCTGGCATCCGCAGCTTTTTCGGTTCGTATACATCAAATTATTGTATGAAACATCCGTTTCGTTACCGCATTCACACTGGCAGTGCCATATAACTGAGCCGCTTTTATCGAATCGTTTGGATGGATACAATGCTGTAAGAAGCCCGAATTTTTGTCCTGTTATGTCGTTGTAGTTGTAATTTCTAATGTGTGCCCGGCCGGAACATCGGTTTTTTCGTCCGGTGGTTAACAGTGTTCCTGGTACATCGCATTCTTCTCCGCAGGCGCAAATGCAGTGCCACCATACACCACTGCGCAGTTTTTTGGGTTTTGTCTTTTCCAGCACAGTCAAATCACCGAACACCCGTCCGGTTAAATCCGGGGAAATAGCCGCCGCAGCTTTTTCTTTTCGCAAACAGCCGCAGCTGGTCGTATAACCGTACAGTAAGTTGTTTTCCTGTACGTAACGTTCTGTACCACAATCGCAGCGACAAAGCCATTTTCGCTTATTATTTTGTAAAATAGGTTGGTTTTCCAGAATGGTCCAGTGTCCGTATCGCTGTCCGCGTGCAGCGGGTGGTTTATTGCCTTTCTGCGTGTGCATGGGTGACCTCTTTGAATACATTATAGTGATATATCACTATAATACCACGAATTTTCAAATTAGTGAAGTGTCACTAATATAAAAAACTCCGGTGGTTTATCATAGATAGTGATAAACCGACCGGAGGATATATCCATGGACACAAGAGAAGCAATTGCCAATCGAATTCGCCAGCTGTGTAAGGAACGAGGCATTACGCCAAACAAGCTCAGCAATATTTCAGCTGTTCCCCAGGCTACGGTAAAAAGCATATTGAACGGAGAAAGTTTGAACCCTGGTACGGTAACGATAAAAAAATTATGCGATGGTTTTGAAATTACGCTGGGGGAGTTTTTTTCCACGCCGGAATTTGATAGCCTGGAGCAGGAAATAAAATAAAAAACAGCACTTATTTCCTGAGGGAGCAAGTGCTGTTAGCCTGATTTTAAATATAAAGAAAAATACCCGGTATCCGTACTTTTTGGACAGATACCGGGTTGTTTTTTGTTGAAATGTATTTCGCGGCTGCTTTTCTGAAACGAAAGCAAGATGTTTCCGCGAATTGGAGGCGGGCGCTGCCCGTTTACCACTTGTTTTCCACTTTTTCGGCAAAACCGAGCAGGTCTTTCACCTGCAGCGTCGTGCCGTCATCCAGCACCGCCGTGCCGGTAAACTTGCCGAATACCTGGTGTTGGTCACTTTTCAGAATCTTAAAATCCGTATTGGAGGCACGGTCCAGAATGGGAGCAAAGGCCATCTCAAAGCGGCCGTCGTCGCTGGTAAACGTCCAGGGCTGCAGGTAGTCTTCGGTGCCGTTCTTCATGGGAATATTAAAAGTGACCTGCGAAAGCTTGTGAGCCTTGCCCTTGTAGAACAGCATATTTTCACTGGCTGCGGAAGTGTCACCGAAGCCATAGCCGATATTAAAGCCAAAATCCACACCATCTGCCAGTCCGGAGGCAGAGCCCCAGTACCAGGTGTTGTGATAGGTC
>JAFYOA010000107.1 GCA_017547865.1 Clostridia bacterium | reverse complement strand
GATCAGAACAGAGGCGCGGCCCATGGCGGAAAGCTCCGCCAGCGTCAGCGCACCGGCACGGCAGATGACCAGATCCGCCGCAGCAAGGCACTTGGGCATATCGTCAATGTACTCCCGCACATCCAGATTGGGATGTCCGGCAAAGCCTTTTTCCTTGGAAAGATCCCGGAACAGCTCCACACCGTACTGACCGGTGGCGTGGATATGATGCACATCCGCATGCTTTGTGTGCCATGCGCACACATCGGCAACCACCTCATTGACACGCTGCGCCCCCAGCGAACCGCCGAAGGACAACAGCACCGTCTTGTCCGCCGGGATACCCAGCGCACGGCGGGCCTCGGCGGCATCCTGTGCCAGTACTTCCGGCCGTACCGGGTTGCCGCAGACAACGGTCTTGTCCGGTGCGCCCAGCTTCTGCACGGCGGCGGGCACGGCGGCCATCACCACATCCACCAGCGGGGCCAGCAGCTTGTTGGTGACGCCGGGGAAGGCATTCTGCTCATGAATGGCGGTGCGGATGCCTTTCTTTGCGGCGGCGCGCACCACCGGGCCGCTGACATAGCCGCCGGTACCCACACAGATATCGGGCTTGAATTCCTTGATGATCTTCTTGGCTTCGGCAGAAGCGGTGAACATGCGCACCACGGTCTTCATGTTGCGCTTAATATTCTCAAAATTCAGCTGACGCTGAAAACCGGAGATGGTGATGGTACGGAAATTAAAACCGGCCGCAGGAACAAGCCGTTCCTCCATACCGCCCTTGTTGCCGACGTAAAGAATTTCCGCATTGGGTTCTTTTTCACGCACGGTGCCGGCAATGGCCAGGGCCGGGTTGATGTGGCCGCCGGTGCCGCCGCCTGTAAACAGGATTCGCATACATTCATATCCTTTCAAAACCAAAGGATGCTTTGGTCAGTTTTTTTCTATATTGGAAGAGCGGGAAACAGACAGCAATACGCCCATTTCCGCCAGCAAAATCAACAGCTGCGTACCGCCGTAACTGAAAAACGGCAGGCTGATACCGGTGTTTGGAATGGTGTTGGTCACCACCATGATGTTGAGAACAGCCTGCACGCCCACCTGGAAGGTAATGCCCAGGCCAAGCATCATGCCAAAGCGGTCTTTTGCCGCCAGAGAAGCGGTAACGCCGCGCCACACAAACGCCGCAAACAGCAGAATGATGGCGATGGCGCCGATGAAGCCCAGTTCTTCGCAGATAACGGCAAAGATAAAGTCGTTCTGGGGTTCCGGCAGCCACAGGTACTTCTGCCGGGACTGCCCCAGCCCCACACCGAAAAACCGTCCGGAACCGATGGCATACAGCGATTGCTGGGTCTGCCAGGTATCTATGCCTTCCGGCGGGTTGAAGGGATCGAGCCAGCCCTGAATACGCGCCAGGGCATAAGCGAATTTATCGGAGAAGAAAACGAGGTACGCCAGCACACCGCCGCCCAATGCGCCGAAGGGCAGAAAGTAGCGGATTTTAGTGCCGCCCACAAACATCATCAGCACGCCGATAAGGGCAATGATAATGGTGGCCGAAACGTGTTTTTCTGCCACGATAAGCACGGCGAAGATCATGATTACGATCATGGGTTCGGCAAAACCGTCCCGCAGGGTATGCATTCGGTCGTAGTTTTTGGAAATGATATGCGCCAGCGCAAGGATCAAAGCAAACTTGGCGATCTCCGAAGGCTGGAACTGAATGCCGATGTTCAGCCAGCGGTTGGCACCGTTGATGACCGGCGCCAGGGGCGTGCCCTTCAGCACCAGCACCATCAGCAGCATCAGCACCGTGGCGCCGGCAATGGGCAGCATAAACTTATGCAGGTGGTGGTAATCGAAATAAGAGATGACCAGCATGGCGGCCACACCCAGCAGGGCAAAACGTGCCTGCTGCGCAATAAACATGGTGCTGCTGCCGTACTGGTACAGCGAATAGGCAAAGCTGGCGGAGAACAGCATAATGAGCCCCGTACCCAGCAGCGCGAAAACCAGGACGAGAAGCGGCATATCGATGCCGGAACGCACAGAAAACCAGCTGAACTTTTTGCGCACGCGCTTTACACGGCGGCGTACAGCGGTATTTTGTCCCGTTGCTGCCATACTTCTCCTCCTTTGTTAAAATAATCAGATCAAACGGATTTATGCACCGAACAGAACGCCGAGGAAGGCCAGTGCGCCGCCGATGACCGTCACCAGGCCAAACACGCCGCAGATCTTCACTTCGTTCCAGCCGCACATCTCAAAGTGATGATGGATGGGCGACATTTTGAAAATACGCTTGCCGTGGGTCAGTTTGAAATAGCTGACCTGCAGCACAACAGAGCCGATCTCTGCCAGGTAAATGAGGCCCACCGGCAGCAGCAGAATGGGCATATCCAGGCCAAAGGCCAGGGCGCACACAGCTCCGCCCAAAAACAGAGAACCGGTATCGCCCATAAACACTTTGGCGGGGTGGAAATTCCACACCAAAAAGCCCAGGCAGCCGCCGGCAACGGCGCAGGCAAAAATGCTGAGCCCGGAAAGAGCCAGTGCGCCGGCGCAGAGCATGAGAGCCAGGCTGGCAAAGAAGGTCACGGTGGAGTTCAGGCCGTCGATGCCATCGGTAAAGTTCACCGCATTCACCATGCCTACAATGCCCAGCAGAGCAATGATCCAGTAGAAAATGCCCCAGTCCACCAGACCGATGAAAGGAATGACCATGGCGCTGGTCTCCCCTGCCAAATACAGAGAGCCGAGGTAAGCACCGGCCACCAGGAACTGCAGAACCAGTTTCTGCTTCTCCGTAAGGCCAAGGTTGCGCTTTTTCACAATGCCGATGTAGTCATCCAAAAAGCCGATGATGCCGAAGCCCAGCGCCATGAGGGCGCCGCCGTAAATACGGACCTTGAGCAGCATGGTCTCGGCGGTATTGGTGGTGGCGTAAAACACCGGCACACACACAAACACAGCCACGAGAATACCCAGAATAAACATGATGCCGCCCATGGTGGGGGTACCCTGCTTCTTCATATGCCAGGCGGGGCCTTCCTCGCGGATCGTCTGGCCGAATTTAAGCTTATGCAGGAAAGGAATGAGCCACTTGCCGGACACGGCAGTTACACCAAAGGCGACCACAGCCGCCGCCAGGCACCAAAGACCGAATGTCATTGAAAAGAACTCCTTTATAATGGTTTCCTTACTGCACCTGATCCTGTTCGATAAAATGCACCGTGATGACTGTACCGGGCATCACTTCCGTATCGGGGTCTATGCTCTGAGAATATGCCGCCACCGATGTACTGCGCAGCGCAGCGCCATCCACAGCAACCTGCAGGTTTTCCAGAGAAGCAAGGTACAGAACGTCTGTCAGTGAATAACCCACGAAATCGGGCACAACAGAGCGCTCGGCCATCGCCTCTTCGCTGGTATACAGCACGATCATGCCGTCCTTCGGCACTTCCGCACCGGAAGCGGGAATCTGCTTGAGAACCGTGGCATCTTCGCTGTCGCCGATGACCATCACATACAGGCCGGCTTCTTCTGCCTTTGCTTCCGCGTCTTCCACAGAAAGGCCTTCCACCAGCGGTGTAATGGTATTCAGCTTGGCTGCTTCTTCTTCGGTGTATTCCGCCGTTACCCCAAGGTAGGGCAGAATTTCGGACATAATGCCCTGGAACACAGGGCCGGCCACAGCGCCGCCGTAATGGCTGGCACCGTTGGGTTCATCAAAAATAACGATCAGCGCATACTGCGGGTCATCTGCCGGGGCAAAGCCGCAGTAAGAGGCAATGTACGTCATGGGGAGATCCGGATTTTCGCGGTGTTTATCCACCTTTTCGGAAGTACCCGTTTTGCCGCACACACGGTAACCGGCCACATAGCCGTTCTTGGCCGTGCCGCTGGTGGCATTCTCATGCAGAGCGCCGATCATCTGCTGCGCGGTCTCTGCAGAAATGACCTGCCGCTTGTAAGAGGTATCCGCGGTCTCCACAATATTGCCCTCGCTGTCCACAATGCTGCCCACAATATGGGGCTGCACCAGGTAGCCGCCGTTGGCAATGGCGCTCATGGCGGTGATCATCTGCAGCGGGGTGATATTGAAGTTCTGGCCGAAAGATTCGGTTGCCAATTCAACAGGGTTCAGCTGTTCGGCCGTATAGTAAATGTTGTTGGCCTCGCCGGGCAAATCCACGCCGGTGTGCTCCGTAAAGCCAAAGGCCTTGAAATACTCAAAGAAGGTATCGGGTCCCAGCCGGGCGCCGATCTCCATAAAATACGGGTTGCAGGAATTGCACAGGCCTTCGGTGAACGTCTGCGTGCCGTGGCCGGTGGTGTGCCAGCAGCGAATGGGGTCATCCAGCCCGTCGAACTGAGTAAAGCCGATGCAGTTGAAGGTACTGTTGATGGAAACAACGCCTTCTTCCAGGCCGGCAGAACCGGTAACCACCTTAAACACGGAACCGGGATAGTACGTATCGTTGATGGCCTTGTTGCGCCACTGCTTCAGCAGGGCGGCGTTCCAGGCTTCGTCCTGTTCGTCGCCTTCCGGCATGGCGTCAATCTGCGCCTGCACGTTGGCATCTGCAATAACAAACGGATTGTTGGGATCGAAGTCGCCCACACTGGCCATGCCCACAATCGCGCCGGTATCCACCTTCATGACAATGGCGCAGACGCCGTTGGCCACCAGGTTATCGACCACACCCTGGTTCAGGTATTTTTC
>JAFYOA010000106.1 GCA_017547865.1 Clostridia bacterium | reverse complement strand
TTATGTTCTCTTGCCCGCGGCTATGTCCTGCATAGCGCGAACCGTTTCGCATAGATATGTGGGAACCCCGGCGGTGGTGCCTGTCTCTGCGTAAGCAATGGCGGCGCAGGGGTGGCACAGCTGCTGGTTTTCGCACTGGGCGCACAGGCCCGAGGTCACAATTCCGTCGCAAACCCCGGTCAGGGTCTTCCACGCGGCGGTAAAATTTTGGGCAAGAAGGTCTGCCTTGGGCTCCGGCAGCAGGCCACAGGGGGTCAGCCAGCCATCCCAGGTGATCCAGAACGAAGCCTTGCCGGCCCGGCAGCGGATCGTACCGTCCAGCGGGTCTGTGCAGGATTCATCCAATCCCGGCGGGGGAATCGAACCCTCGCGAATGCTTTTCAGGTAGCTTTGGTAGCGCTCTTCTCCCGCCTGCAGCCGGTAGCAGTGCAGCCGGCACGCGGCAGATTCCTGCGGGGCGAACCGCTCGTTCACACCCGTTGCCGAAGGGTCTCGGCGGATGGGCGGGAACATATAGGTGGCAATTTCGTAGATCAGCTTTTTCTCCTGGGCATAGGCGATCATAGCATCCACGTCTTCCACGTTTTCCGGGGTAAGAGAGCCGTTCAGCTTCACCGTAATACCGGCTTGCTGCAGCTTGGTAATGGCTTCATCCACCCGGCTGAATACGTTTTTGGCACCGCACAGTCGCTCGTAGGTGGCATCATTGGCACCATACAGTGTAATATTGATGCGCCGCGGGGGCAATTCTTTAAACCTCGCCACCGCTTCGTCGCCAATGAGAGAACCGTTGGTGTTGATGGAAACCAAAATCCCCATTCGAACGAGCGCTTCGTACAAATCCCAAAACCCCGGCCACAGCAGCGGTTCGCCGCCGGTGAGAAGCAGGTACAGCATACCGGCATCCCGGGCTTCTTCGGCAATCTGCAGCCAGTGCTCTTTGCTCAGCAGTCCCCGGGGGGAAGCAGCCACTTCTGCCGGTGTTTTGCGCACATAGCACATGCGGCAGGCAAAGTTGCACACAGGCGAAAGCTCAAACGTGCCGCTGAGGGGCACCCGCGCCCGGCTGGCTTTTGAGAAAATAAAATCGGTTAAAGGTGTGGCGCTTGGGGCCGGTTTTTGCATCATATACATTCTTCCTTTCCCAGCACCGCCTGCAGTGCCTCCACCGCACCGCGGTCCGGCGTACAGGCAAGTTCATACACAGGCACTTCGCTTACCAGTTCCAGGGCAAAGTCACAGGCTTTGGAAACGAATTCCCGGTCCCAGGTATTCACCGTCAGGCCGGAATACACCGTGCGGAACGCTTCTTTTAAGGAAAGCCGCCGGACTTCGTTTTTATCTGCCTTTTTCACAGCCACAATTGCCCGCACACCAATGCCTTCGTTCACATAGCATTTGGAAGACCCTGCATAGGGTGAACCGTAGCCTACCCAGCCATTCTCTTCTTTATGCAGAATCGTCCGGTCACCATTGATCAGCCGACCGCCGCCATGTTCGCACCACAGGGCCGCCTGGGTCGATTTTCCCGCACCGGATACCCCGGTGAACAGCAGCCCGCCCAAGGGCGTTTCCACGCAGGCGGAATGCAGCATCATGCGGTTCTCGTGCATCAGCAGCGCTTCCCAGGCGATGTGTGCAAAGCTGTTGGAGATCTCGCTGACACAGCGCGCGCCGGATTCCAGATAATCCACGGTGATTCTCTTGTTGGGAAAATCATACACAGCCACAGCGTAGGGCTGCAGGCCCCTCGGTTCATCAAAGAAACTGCGGATATATCCGCCTTTTCCATCCGGATGGACGCGGTAATACTCCTTTTCGCAAATTGCTTTCGCCGAAAACTCCGGAAGCACATCCACCTTGCGGAATATTGCACGGTAACCATCAGCGTGATCACATACAAACGGAAGAAAGCTTTTCTCTTCCGGTAAATGCGTTTCTATTTGTATACAGGCCAAAACGCCAGCAACTTGAAAGCTGTACCAATTATATGTGGGCATCAGGATTGGAAGGTTTTCAGGTCATCCGTTCCGTTGGTATAGCAATAAATTTCCGGGTTCGAGACCTTGTTGCCTTCGCAAACATCTCCGGCAAAAATAAACATACCAGTATGAGGAATGTTTTCGGACGTATAATTTTTGCCAGAATCCAAATATGCCTTGCAATCATTGGGATTTTTAAGCTGAACAAAATCCCACACGCACGCCGCGATGCTCTGGTTCATTTCGAAGCTTTCGTAGAAAAGCTCCGGCTTCACATAAGGTTTCATTGTATCTTCTCCTTTGAAGTTAATCATCTTTTTACGGCGTTTGTGCGCGTACCAGCTGTGCGGTGCCAAGGAAGCACTCATCTACGCTGAGAGTCACACTTTCGCCGGGGGAAATGCTTTCTATAGAGTACGTGTACACGGCGCCGCCGAAGTACAGGTCCTCTTCAAACAGGCAGCGGAAAACCAGGGTAAGATCGCCGAGCTCGCTGTCTGAAAGATTTGTAAGAGTCACGGCCGTGCCGTCGGCTTCGGCCGAAAGCTCGTCCGTCATCAGCGGCGTTTCGGCCGCATAGGCTGCGGTGCAGGTTACAGAACTGCACGCCGCATTTTTGGGGAGCACCGTGTTGTTCTTATCGAACACCCAGGCCCGCTGACCGGCAGGAAGATCGTACAAAACGAACTCCAGCACGGTTCCACCGGACAAAACCACGGTGATCTGCGCGGATTCCAAATGCTGCCCGGAGATATTTCCCACCTCAATGGAGGCCACATCGGTAGCCATGGCATTGCCGGCATCCGGGTTCAGAATGGACGATTGAAACAGGGCATGGATTTTCAGGCGGCCTTCATCCACATCACCGGGGAACGTTACGCCGGTGGTCTGCACGGTACTGCCGGCTTGCTCTTCGGAAGAACTGACCTCCGTCCCCAGAGAAACCTGGGACGAAGTTTCATTCTCTTCGGCGGAGCCGGTGGAAACCGTGGAAGTGATCACAGAAAAGCCATCGGAGCCGGTGGAGTAAGTATTCTCTTCCAATGTTGTTTCGGAAGAGGTTTCTCCACCCACCGCGGGCGTTGATTCCCCTGTGGAAAACAGCACCACGGCAAGCACGATCACTGCCACCGCAACCGCACCGACAGCATAGAGCCACGGTTTGGTTTTTTCTTTACGCATGCGTCTTGCTTTTGCCATATCAGTCCTCGTCTTTCACAAGGATCCCCAAAGAATCCAGGCGTTCCAGAAAGGCCTGCACGTCCTGTTCCGCCACAGCGCGGTCCACGTCGTATTCGGCCAGCAGTGCATTCGTCAAATCCTCAAAAGTGCAATCCTGCTGCAGTTTCTGCCAAAGCAGACTGCCGCTTTCGCTCAGGCTGATCATCCCTTTTACCCGCATGGCTGTTTTGCCAACGGGGATAAGAATATGTTCGCCGGCGACTTCGCGCAGCACCATTTCATTCATCGCTCTCATGTGATTTCCTCCCGATGCCGCGACATTTTTGGCGTGGCGGCAGGCCTTTTCCTTAAAAAAGGAGGCACTACCCCCAGTATCAGTTTTATCATTATAGCCCAAGCGGCCCTTTTTGTCAATGGAAGAAACACCCAAAAAAGCCAGTGGATTCCTATCTGTTTTTACTCTTGCCGGGAATGTTTTTTCTATATCTTGTGGGCTGCTCTGCCCCTCTCCACGAAACGCACATGTCAAACAACTTTTTTATAAATTTTATGCATCGGCAAAACAAAAACAGCAGCGGGTATATGTGCTCCCACTGCTGTTCTTTCGTTATGCATCATTGCGTTAAGGTAAATTCGGCGGCCAGCCAGTATTCGGTGAAATCGCCTGTGCCGCGAAAGTCCAAAACCGGTTTGACAATGCGGTATTCCCCGGGGGAAAGCACACCGTACTCCACCACCCATGCGATCTGCCCGGTGGCCTCATTTCCCTTTCTCAGTGTATGGCCTTCTGCGGTAAAACCAACGTCCTCAAGCTTATACTGCAGGCTGTGCCATATCCCGTCCACTTTTTTCTCCACATAATAATCGGAGCCGTACACCAGTTCATCCACAGAGTAGTTTGTCAGCACCACATGAACGGAAGCCGGGGTCACGGT
>JAFYOA010000105.1 GCA_017547865.1 Clostridia bacterium | reverse complement strand
GTGACCGCTGGTGCATTACGGAGTTCCCTTATGATGTGGATACCTTCCCTCTGGAAATTGTGCTGTACGATGCCTGGGGCCGTAAAAAGACTGCCAAGACCGTTACCGTGCAGCTGCAGAATAAAAAACTGCCGCTTACACCCCAAAAGGTGCTGTGCATCGGCGATAGCATGACTCGTTCCCAGGTGTATATTGAGCATATTGCCATGAAACTATACAACGTGCGCTTTGTGGGTACCCGCAGCTACAACGGTACCATCTGGCACGAAGGCCGCGGCGGCTGGTCTTTCCTTACCTACTTTAATAACAAAGATGCATCGCCTTTCCAGTTCCCTCAGAATGTGCCGGGCAAAACCTATGCCGGCAGCGAGAATTTCTGGAATACGGTGGCTGACCCGCACCACGATAACTATAGCTACGATGGCTTTGTGCCCTATACCATTCAGCCCGGCGAAACGTTCCTGCGGGACGGCAAGCTGTTCGAGCGCCGCACCGATGGTGATGTGCTGGTGGACGACAGCCCGGTGTTGGATTTCGACATCCCGCGCTACATGGAGCGCCACCCGGAATGTGCCCCGGATGTGATCTCGATTTTGATGGGTGCTAACGACCAGCAGAGCTGCCCGTACGAGCTGGCAGAAGAGCGCACCGCCCAGTTTATGGCGAACCTGGCTAAGGCGCTGGCTTCCATTCGCGCCTGGTCGAAGGATGTGCCGGTGGTCATCAACCTGCCCATTACCGGCGGCGACCAGTATTCCTGGGGGAAGCAGGTCGGCTGTGCCCACGGTGCCGGCCGGTACGATCATATCATCAAGTGCTTCTGCGAGGCAATTTTGAAAGAATACGACGGCAAAGAGACCGAGAATATTTATATTTCGCCTATGCTGGCGGTGCTGGATCCGGTGTATGGATTTATTCGTGAAGTACACAAGGCCAACCGCTACAGCGATGCGAATGTGGAAGCCCACGGCAACTGGGTACACCCGGCTATTTGCGGCTATAAACAGATGGGCGATGCCCTGGCGGCTGTGCTGGAAAAACTGCGCTGAGTAAAATGAAAAATCGCAATGCGGAAAAAATTAAAAAGGGGACGCCCTCACTTGCAGGGCGTCCCCTCTTGTCTGCTTCGCAGTCAATTCACCCCTTGCGGAGCGCTTCCAAGAAAAGGTGTTTCGCCCTCTGCGGAGGGCGACCAAAGGCCTTGCCTTTGGAAACCACAAACCTTTGAAAAGGTTTGATCGAAACTTTTTTCGTTATGCATTATTGCAGCAAATCGTGCTGCACCGGGGTGGTGAAAAGTTTTCGGGCCTCTTCGCGGTCGTCGGTTTGGGCCAGCACCCACATCAGCTTGGTCACCACGGCTTCCGGGGTCATGTCCCGGGCTTCCAAAATGCCGGGCAATTCTTTGGCGGAACGTCCCACTTCGTATACGGAAAGGTCGCTGCCCTCGTGCTGCACCTGGGTGGAGAAAACCACCAGCCCGCCGGCTTCTGCCCATTCACGCACAGCGTTTACAATGGCACCGTTTTCGGTGGTGGGCAAGCCGCCCACACCAAAGCCTTCAATCACCAGGGCACGGTAGTGCTGCCGCAGGTAGGCAAAAACATCGGCGGTCATGCCCGGGGTAAGGCGAAGTACAAACACCGCCGGATCCAGTTTTGTGGTAAAACGCACCGGTGCTTCCGGTACGGGGGTGGGCAGAAAACGAATCATCCGGTCATCGCGAAACACAGCGGTTTCCGGGTAATCGATGCTGGAAAAAGCGTTGAAACTTTTGCTGCGCACTTTGCGGGCACGGGTGCCCAAAATCACCTTGTTGTCAAACACGATCTGCACGCCCCAGGCGCCTTCGCTGGCGGCATAGGTAAAGGCCCGCAGCAGGTTGTTCCGGGCGTCGGTGTCGCGGTTGTAAATGGATTTCTGGCTGCCGGTAAGCACAATGGGCTTGCGGTTGTTCTGCACCATGTAACTCAGCGCGGCGGCGGTGTAGGCCATGGTATCGGTGCCGTGGGTGATCACAAATCCGTCGTATGCATCGTAATGTTCCCGCAGCGCTTCGGTTATGCCGCTCCATTGGGCGGGGGCAATGTTGGTGGAATCCAGATTGTACAGCTGCAGCGTTTCAATATGGCAGATCTCGTCCAGTTCCGGCACGAAATCCAGCAGCTCTTCCGGGGTAATGGCGGGGGCCAGGCCGCCGCTTTCTGTGGGGCGGGAGGCAATGGTGCCGCCGGTGGCAATAAGCAAAACCTTTTTCATGGTGCGATCTCTCCTGTTCTTGCCTTCTATTCTATGGCATGGCACGGGGGTTGTCAAGCGGTAAAATAACTTGCGTTTTTTGGTGTGGGTGTGTTACAATAGGCATTGCTGTTTTAAACCCACGAGAAAGGATGATTGTATGAACGAGAAGGATATTGCGGAGATCCGCCGCCGGTTTAAGCCGGAAAAATGCAACATTACCCATGTGTGCGGCTGCTATGTGAACGATAAAAAAGAGATCGTTTCTCAGTTCGATCAGCCGTTTCTGGATCTTCCCCAGGACGAAACGGAAAAACTGTTGGCTGTGCTGAAGCGTGCGCTTTCTGGCACGGTGGGGAAGAACCTGATCGATATTAAATTTGCCACCAAGCAGGTGGTGAACAGCGAAGAACACCAGCTGCTTACCGCCCTGCGGGATACAAAGCTGCAGGACCCTGTGTTTGTGGAAGGCTTTTACGGCCGGGTGATCGATGCTCTGCGGATGGAGGGTTCGTACCTCATTCTGCTGGCGTACGATACATACGATGTGCCCTTCTACGGCAAAGATGGAGAAAAGGACGACTTCTCCAGCGAAGTGTTTTCCTACGTCCTCTGCGCCGTGTGCCCGGTGAAAGAAACCAAACCCGCCCTGTGCTATTATGTGCCGGAAAACACCTTCCATAACCTGCAGCCGGACTGGCTGGTGAGCCCGCCGGAACTTGGCTTTATGTTCCCGGCTTTTGAGGACCGCGCCGCCAATATTTACGGCGCCTGGTACTACACCCGCAATACCGCAGAAAATCACAAGGAATTTGTGGATGCCGTGTTCAATACGGAGATCCCCGCCCCGGCAGAAATACAGAAAGAGACCTTTACCACCGCCCTGGGCGATACGCTGGGGGATGAATGTGACCTGGAAGTGGTGCAGGCTGTACACCACCGCATGGTGGAAATGATCGAAGAACACAAGGCGGATAAGGATTCCGAGCCGCCGGCGGTTTCCAAGCGCATGGTGAAGACCCTGCTCAATTCCTGCGGTGTTTCCGAAGAAAAAATCTCTGCCTTTGAAGAGCGTTACGACGATGTGTTCGGTGCCGATGCCACCGTGCCGCCGCAGAATATCATCGATGCCAAGCAGTTCGAGGTGAAGACCCCGGACGTGACCATTAAGGTGAACCCGGAACGCAGCGACCTGGTGCAGACCCGCATCATCAACGGCGCCCGGTATATTCTCATCCGCGCCGATGAAGGCGTGGAGGTCAACGGAGTGAATATCCGTATCTCCCCGGATGAACTGGATTAAAAGAAAAAGTCCGTACAACTTGTGCGGACTTTTTCTTTTTCTATGGCATTTCCAAAATTTCTGTGGTAAAATGGTGGTACAATTTGCCGGAGGTGCGCACATGAAACTTGGTGTATTTACAGATCCGCATTATGCTTACGAAAACAGCCCGGAAGAGCCTCGCCGGCCCGGTCCTTCTCTGGAGAGACTGCGGGAAGCGCTGACTGCGTTTAAAGAAGCCAAAGTGGAGGGGATCCTCTGCCTGGGCGACTGGATTAAGGTGCAGGGCACCACAGAATGCATGACCGCCTGCCTGCAGGAATTTGCGCAGGAAGTGAAATCTGCCGGTCTGCCAGTGTATACCTGCATGGGCAACCACGATAACGAGATCTTCACCCGGGAAGAGTTTAAGGAACTGACCGGTTTGACGGTGTGCCCCTGCGTGGTGGAGGATGAGCACAGCAAGGTGATTCTGCTGGATGCCAACTTTATGCGCACCGGCGAACCCTGGCCGCCCAGATTTACGGATTGGACGCAGACCGCTGTTCCCGCCGATGAACTGGCCTGGCTGGAAGAGCAGCTTTGCTGCGAAAAGACCTGCGTGGTGGCGCTGCACCAGAACCTGGACCCCAACATTATCTACTCTCTCCGCGTGGAAAACGCCGATGCCGTGCGCAATGTGATCCGCAGGGCAGGCAACGTGCCGCTGGTGCTGCAGGGGCATGAGCATCGCGGCGGCGACGCTGTGATCGACGGCACCCGCTATTTGACCCTGAAGTCTATGAGCGAAGAACAGAACAGCCATTTCATTTGTGAGATCTGAGGAGGACGCAGAATGAATACGAATATCAAAGCTGCCATTGAAGCCGGCAAAACCGCCCTTGGTATTGAACTGGGTTCCACCCGCATTAAAGCGGTGCTTATCGGGCCCGACCATAATCCCATTGCCTCCGGCGACCATGCCTGGGAAAACCGCATGGAAGACGGCGTGTGGACCTACCACCTGGAAGATGCCTGGGCCGGTCTGCAGGATGCTTACCGCAATCTGACCAAGGACGTGGAAGAAAAGTACGGCACCACCCTGCGCACCGTGGGTTCTATGGGCTTTTCCGGTATGATGCACGGCTACCTTGTGTTTGATGAAAACGGCGAACAGTTGGCTCCTTTCCGCACCTGGCGCAACGTGATGACCGAAGCTGCCGCCGTGGAACTGACCGAACTGTTCAACTTCAATATTCCGCTGCGCTGGAGCATTTCTCACCTGTACCAGGCCATGCTCAATAAAGAGGAGCACCTGCCTCGTGTGACGTTCCAGACCACGCTGGCGGGCTATGTGCACTGGAAGCTCACCGGCCGCAAGGTACTGGGCGTGGGCGAGGCCTCCGGTGTGTTCCCCATTGACAGCACCACCAACGATTACGATGCCGGCATGATGGCGAAGTTCAACGAGAAACTGGCCGCCGCCGGGCTGCCCTATACCCTGCAGGATATTTTCCCCACGGTGCTGTGCGCCGGTGAAGAAGCCGGTACCCTGACCGAAGAAGGCGCCAAGCTGCTGGATCCCACCGGCACGCTGCAGGCCGGTATTCCGTTGTGCCCGCCGGAAGGCGATGCCGGCACCGGCATGGTGGCCACGAACAGCGTTTCTCCCCGCACGGGCAACGTGTCTGCTGGTACTTCCGTGTTCTCCATGGTCGTGCTGGAAAAGCCCCTCTCCAAGGTGTACCCGGAAATCGATATGGCCACCACGCCCACGGGTATGCCTGTGGCTATGGTGCACGGCAATACCTGCACTTCTGAACTGGATGCATGGGTAAAGATGTTTGGCGAACTGCTGGCTGCCGGCGGTGCGCAGGTAAGCAAATCGCAGCTGTATGAACTGCTGTACACCAAAGCACTGGAAGGCGATGCTGATTGCGGCGGCCTGGTGGGCTTTAACTACTATGCCGGCGAACCGGTGACCAAGGTGGACGAGGGCCGTCCGCTGTTTGTGCGCCGCCCGGAATCTCCCCTTACGCTGGCCAACTTTATGCGCACCCAGCTGTACTCTGCTATGGCTACCCTGAAGGTGGGCATGGAAATTCTGGAAGAGGAGCAGGTGGCGATGGATTCCCTGCTGGGCCATGGCGGTCTGTTCAAGACCAAGGGTGTGGGCCAGCGCCTGATGGCCGGTGCTTTGAATGTGCCTGTGGCCGTAATGGAAACCGCCGGCGAGGGCGGCCCCTGGGGTATGTCTCTG
>JAFYOA010000104.1 GCA_017547865.1 Clostridia bacterium | reverse complement strand
GTCTGGGCGGCAATGCGGCCGAACTGCTTGGTGTCCAGGCGCACGTTCACAAAAGAGCCCAGTTCATGGTCACCGGGGTATTTCTTGGCTTCTTCTTCCAGAATTTCGCAGCCGGGATCGAAGACTTCTTCCACAACTTCCTTGCGCAGGAAGGCCTCGAATTTGCCGGTCACTTCGTCGATGTCCACCAGAACATCTTCGTTGCCGTAGTTGTTCTTGCAGGCGGTCACAATTGCCTTCTTGATCTTATCCAGCATAAAATCCATGGGAATGCCTTTTTCCTGCTCCAGCAGGTGCAGAGCTTCAAACACTTCCAGGCTCATGTTCACAGTTTCTTTGGCTGCTTTCTTGGTACCCTTAGCCATAGTTTTTTTAACCATTCCTTTCAAAATATACGATCAGTCTTCCACAAAGAAATCATCGTCTGCCACACAAACAGAAACGATCTCTTTTTTCTCGATGGTACAGGCGGTCTCTTCGTCCATTTTCAGAACGACCGCACCTTCTTCCGTGTAGTCATACAATTCACCGGAGATCGTCTTCGAACCGTCCTCCATGGGGCGAATGAGACGCACGCGCACCGGGGCACCGAGGAATGCCTCAAAGTGTTCCGGGCGGGTCAGCTGCCGGTTAATGCCGGGGGAACAGATCTCCAGGGTGTAGCTCTGCTGAATGGGATCCAGCTCATCCAGCGGGTCGTTCACCGCGTGGTGCATGGCGGTGCAGTCATCAATGCCCACACCTTCCGGCTTGTCGATGAAAATCCGCAGGAACCAGTCGGCGCCTTCTTTTACATAGCGCACATCCCACAGGTCCAGGCCCAGAGAAGCAGCAAGGGGCTGTGCCAGTTCGCGTACCTGGTCCGCCACGCTGCCCTTCGGCTTCTTGTTTTCGGTCTTTGCCATAAGAACAAATCACCTCTTATACAAAGCAAAAGAGCGGGTCGCCCCACTCTTTCATTCTAACTATATTCTTACTGTAAACAGTGTACCACAAACCCCCGCGGAATGCAAGTGTTTCGGGCAGAAAACCTGCCGATTTTCCGGCAAAAACCACTGCCGCACCTTGGCAAAATGCATCATTCCTCAATCTGTCTTCCCAAAAACAAAGCCGCCGCCTGAGCCAGGCGGGCATTTTCTTCCCCGGCTTCCCGGCGGGGCGGGTCGCTTTGCAGCAGCATCACCGCACCCATCACATCACCGGTAGCCACAATGGGGTACATTGCCGCCGCCCGGCGCTCCATTCCTTCGGCGGGCTGCACAGTTTCTTCGCCGGCACGGCCCGCAATGCTGCGGCGGGCACGCAGCAGTTCTTCCATTTGGGGCGTCAGCTGTTTTTCCAGCGCCTCTTTGCGGGGAATCCCCGACACCGCCACCACACGGTCACTGTCGCAGATCACACTGGGCATGCCGGTCATTTTATACAGCACATCGGTGTACTGCCCGGCAAAATCGGCAATCTCCCCCACCGGCGAATACTTGCGGAACACCACACTGCCATCCCGTTCGGTAAAAATTTCCAGCGGGTCACCTTCACGGATTTTCAATGTGCGGCGGATCTCCTTGGGGATCACCACCCGGCCGAGGTCATCGATACGGCGAACAATTCCGGTTGCTTTCATATATGAATCAATCTCCTTATTTTACAAATTGCGGTGTTATTATTTGTAAACGTACGGAGATTATACCGCACAAAACAAAAATGAACCCACACGTTCTTTACCGAAAGAATAGGTTCATCTTTTTTGAAATTCTTCACCTGTGATTAGATAATTGATAGACACATTGTAATATTTTGACATCGCAACCAACAACTCAAGAGATGGTTCGCGTTTGCCGTTTTCATAGTAAGATAAGGCTTCACGGGAGATGTTCAAGTCCATTGCGACCTTCTGCTGATTCAAATTCCGTTGTATGCGAATATTTTTCAGCCCTATCATCCTACCACCTCTTGCATTTATTGTAACATTGTGTTACATTGCTTATGTAACAGTTTGTTACATGCACGAATTGAGGTGTTTTTTATGAAATTTTGTGCCCATTGCGGAAGTGAAATAAACGATAACGCAGTTGTCTGTATTAGGTGTGGCTGTGCAGTTGAATTCAAAAATGCGAGCAGTTCAATCCCACGTTCCGAAAGTAAATCATCCGCATCATTAGTCCTGGGAATTCTCGGAATTATTTTTGCCTGGCTGTTCGCACTAATTGGTCATATCCTTTCTATTATCGGTATTGTCCTTGGAGTCAAAGAATATAAAAAAACCGAAAAAATGACAGGACTTATATTAAGTATTATAGGAGAATCCTGTGCAATCTTTTCTTCAATTATTGGAGTGATTGTTATCTTATTCTTCTAAACAATAAAATCCAAAAATCCTTATTCCAAGGGAGCCTGATACAAATGAAGTCAAGCGAAATTGCAAGCAAATACGGCATTTCTTCAGAATATGCTCTGAATACATACATTAAGAAGCATGCCACTTTCCCCATCAAAGAAAATTTTTGGGGAGATATTATTCTTCCCGATGATATCGACATCGACAACTTGGTTCAAGGCTTTTATTTGGAAAAGGAAGAAAAAGTCAAACAGCAGGAAGAAGAAAAAAGGCAACAAGAAGAACGTGACAGAAAAGAATGGTTCCGTCAGCAACAAGAGGAATTCCAACGAAAACAAAAAGAAGAACAACATCGTTTGCAGATAGAACAGCTAAAAGCAAAAAATCTTGATGGATATTACGAGTATAAAGTCATCAGTTTATCGGATATAGGCGGGCTATTTAAAAGCAACTCCGGTCGGGTGGACATAGTTGCCATGACGCAAACATTAAATGAACTGGGGATCGAAGGCTGGCACCTTATCACTGCTTATTCCAATGAACTGGGCAAAAACGCCTTATCGGGCGGCGCTGGCGGTGTTCTGTTAGGCATAAACTCCACCGTAGATGAAAATATCCTCATCTTCGAGCGATTTGTAAGGATTTCCTGAAATTAACAGTGAGGCGAATTTCACCTCACTGTTATTCTTTATTTAAGGCTATGTATCTCCACGCAAAGCCTGTCACAATTCCGGTTGCTTTCATAATTATATAATAATCTCCTTGCTTTACAAATTACGCTGTTAGTATCTGTAAAACAAGGAGATTTATACTTTACGATATTTTGCTTTTTAAAAAGCCGGGAGATGCTCCGTTTTTAGTATTTCCACCACGGTGTTCCGTTGATTTCTTCAAACGGAACATCGACCTTTTCGCCAAGCAAATCTGCCCGCACCGTGTTGTAAAACCACGAGCGCAGGTGACGCTTCGGAGAATTAAGCACGTGCTGTGCATAATAGATTGTAATGTTGTTCACATGGTCTACCGCAGCATACGCGCCTGCGGCACCGTCCCAGCCAAAATCCATACACTTTGGGTTGCCGCGCGGTGTACGCATACCCAGTCCATACCCCACATCGGGCGAATTTTTGACATACGTCTTCCGCTGTTCCTCTGTAAGGCGGTCGGTTGCCATCAGCTCAATCGTTTCTTTCTTCAAAATCACACCGCCGGTGCGCATTGCTTCCAAAAACTTAATATAATCCTCTACTGTAGAAACACAGCCGCCACCGCCGCCGGCAAACTCTTTTCCCAAATGGCACCAAAAACGCCAGGTAGGCAAAAACTTTCCGGTCTCATCTTCGTATGTATACTGGCGGGCAAAACCTTCCCAATCCTCAATGGGGTGCAAAAAGCTGGAGTTCTCCATCCCAAGCGGTTCGAAGATATGTTTTTTTACGTAATCTTCAAATTTTTCGCCGGAAATAGTCTCTATAAGCGCGCCCAGCACATCGTGGTTCAAGCCATACAGCCATTTTTCGCCGGGCTCAAATTCAAGCGGTGTGCGGGCAAACATATTCACCGTTTCCACCGTAGGGGTGTTGTTTCCGGGAATATTGTAGTATGCCTCCAGTTCCGGGGTGTGCATATCATAACTGATTCCCGAGGTCATCTCGAACAGGTGATTAATTTTGATCGGATTTTTCGCCTTTTTAATGCCGTCTGCGGTTTTTACGGTCATTTCCTTAAAAGCCGGCAGATAGTCAGACAAATTATCATCCAGCGAAAACATTCCCTTTTCCCAAAGCTGCATGGCCGCCGCACAGGTAATCAGTTTGGAACAGGAATAAATATGATATTTTTCATTGCACTTCTTCGGGATTTTTTCTTCCGGATTCGCGTAACCGCCCATATGCCGCAGAACGCATTCTCC
>JAFYOA010000103.1 GCA_017547865.1 Clostridia bacterium | reverse complement strand
GCGCCCGGGGAAACCCGGGTGCTTTTCTTTGAAAAAACGCCCAAAATCGCCGAAAATCGGGTTTTTTCAGGGTGGGTTTGGGGCGGTTCTGCGGCCAAAAATGGGTTTTTGGGCGGCTTTTGCAGCATTTTGTTGGTTTTTTTGCCATAGAAGAGAGGGTGAAAGACCACTTGGCTGTGCGTTTTGCCCGCAAAAAGTGCATTTTGCACCCCAAATAGACGAGAAAAAGGCCAAAAACGCGTGAAAACACGAGCATGCGGAATTTATTTCAAAAATTTGAGAAAAAGGTGTTGACATTATAGGCCGTATGTGGTACTATTACAAAGCGCCAATTTGGCTTTTTCACTTTTGGTGACAAGATATAATAAAAAATCTGGAGGAAAGACAATGTCTACTTACATGGCAAAAGCCGGTCAGGTTGACCGTAAATGGTATGTAATCGACGCCGCCGGCAAGCCGCTGGGCCGCACCGCTGCTCAGGTCGCTGTTCTGCTGCGTGGCAAGCACAAGCCGATTTTCACCCCTCATGTGGATTGCGGTGACAACGTTATCGTTATCAACTGCGCTCAGGCCGTTCTCACCGGCAACAAGCTGAATCAGAAGTACTACTATCATCACACCCCCTATGTCGGCCACCTGAAGGCTGTGCGTTATGACAAGCTGATGGCTACCAAGCCTGAGCTCGCCATGAAGCTGGCTGTGGAAGGCATGCTGCAGGGCAACAATATGGCCCGCGGTCAGGCTCTGCGCCTGCACTGCTTCGCCGGCGCTGAGCACATCCACGCTGCTCAGAAGCCCGAAACTTTTGAATTTTAAGGAAGGAGAAATAGAATAATGTACGAAAAGGCTCCTTATTTTTACGGCACCGGCAGAAGAAAGAGCTCTGTCGCCCGTGTTAGAGTTTACCAGGGCACCGGCAAGATCACCATCAACGATCGTGACATCGACGATTACTTTGGTCTGGACACCCTGAAGCTGCTGGTTCACCAGCCCCTCGCCCTCACCGATACCGAAGGCAAGTTTGACATTGTCTGCCGCGTTGCCGGCGGCGGCGTTACCGGCCAGGCCGGCGCCATCCGTCACGGTATCTCCCGTGCTCTGCTGCAGTACGATTCCGAGAATCTTCGTCCTATCCTCAAGAAGGCCGGTCTGCTGACCCGCGACCCCAGAATGAAGGAAAGAAAGAAGTACGGTCTGAAGGCCGCTCGTCGTGCTCCCCAGTTCTCCAAGCGCTGATTTTTCACGCTGGTCGCTATTTGCACAAGCATTCAAGAGCATCCCGCTATGGGATGCTCTTTTTGCTTTTCTTTGGGTATTTTGTGTGGTAGAATGGTAGTGGTTCGATCGCTTGAATTTAACGGGGTGAGCGCATGGTATTGTATTCTGTAATTCTGTTTTTGGCGGCAGTTCCAATGTTGAAAATAAGCATTGCGATCTATCAGGGCAAAACCGGCCTGATCCATGATTACCACCAGACAAACGTGACCGATAAAGCTGCCTATGGAAAAGCTTTCGGGAAAGCTATGTTTGTTGTTTCCGTCTCCCTGCTGCTCAGCGGTATAATCGGTTTGTTTGGCGCTTCGGAAGCAGCTGCAAAGCTGGCTGTTGCCGTGCTGATGATCGGACTATTCGTTGGGATCCTCTGGATCGTTGCGGTGCAGATAAAATTCAACAAAGGTATTTTTTGAATCTGCAGGTCCGCGTGTATCATCCCAAAAGCCGCACAAATTGCCTTTTGGGGCTGTATTTCGTTCGGCGGGCGGGCTTGTCATTGCGGAATAAAGGGCGTATAATAAAGCTGAAAAACCGTGAAGGAGGAGTTCACCGTGACAAACAAACTCTCTGCCCAGGCGCTGAAGGTCGTTCGTACCATGCAGCAGAACGAACTGACGGAAAGCGTGATTTACGAGAAAATCTCCCGCTTTGCCAAAGGGGAAGAAAACAAGCAGACCCTGCTGCGCCTTGCCCGGGAAGAAAATGCCCACTATGAGATCTGGAAAAAATACACCGGCGAAGAACTGAAGCCTTCCAAAGCGAAGGTGCTGAAATATACCCTGCTGGCCCGTACGCTGGGCTTTACCTTTGCGGTTAAGCTGATGGAGCGCGGCGAAGAACACGCCCAAACGGAATATGAACTGCTGGCCCGGGAAGTAGAAGAAAGCACAATGATCCGCCAGCAGGAAGAAGAGCACGAAACCGTGCTGCTGGCCATGCTGGACGAAGAACGCCTGCAGTATGTGGGCAGCATGGTGCTGGGTCTCAACGATGCTTTGGTGGAGCTGACCGGCTCTTTGGCGGGCTTTGCCTTTGCCCTGCAGAACAACCGGCTCATCGCTCTTTCCGGCCTGATCGTGGGTATTTCCGCCACCTTTTCCATGGCTTCCAGTGAGTTTTTGGCCGCCCGCAGCGAAGGCCGCAGCGACGCACTAAAGGCATGCTCTTACACCGGCATTGCCTACCTGCTCACTGTTATCGCCCTGATCGCGCCCTACCTGCTGTTCAGTGTTACCCAGTTTATCCCCGCCCTGCTGTGCATGCTGGCGGTGGTGGTGTTTATCATTGCAGGATTTACCTACTACACCTCCGTGGCGCAGGACCAGCCGTTCTGGAAGCGCTTTGCGGAGATGGCCGGCATCAGCATCAGCGTGGCTGTGGTGTCCTTTGTGGTGGGCATCCTCGCCAAGCAATTCCTGGGTGTGGACCTGTAAACTGTTTTCAACATTCGTATGGAAGAGCATCCCGCTATGGGGTGCTCTTTTTGCGTTTGGGTATAAAAAATCCCTCTCCTTTACAGGAGAGGGATTCGTGCGTTTTAAACTTAGATGCCGGCGGGACGCTCGATGGTCTGGGTGAAGGGGTTCTGACGCTCGATCTCGTTGAAGATGGCGATCTGAGCCTTGATGTGCTCGGGCTTGATGAACAGCTCGCCGCCGTTGACCATGTGGTTGTACAGGTCGTGGTAGTAAGAGCTGGTGATGCTGCTGAACTCGTTCATTCTGTCAGCGCCCAGTTCATAAATGTCTTCATGCCACTGCAGCGGGTCTACGCAGTAAGAAGGAGAACCGTCCGGCTTGTGCAGGGACTTGTGGTCCAGGGTGGGCTGGGGGCATGCCTCTTCCTTGTAGTACTTCACCATCACCTTGTTGGACATAACCTTCATGGTGCCGTTGGTGCCGTAT
>JAFYOA010000102.1 GCA_017547865.1 Clostridia bacterium | reverse complement strand
TTTTTTATAATAATTTCAGCAACAGTTGTTTGTGATTTGCGGGGTCAATCAGCGAGCAACGGTGTCACAAAAAATATCCCCGACAGTACACCACCAAAGTGAATGGTTCCGTCGGGGTTGGAAGTAATTTCGAAGTTATCTAAATATAGAACTGCTTCAAAAAAATTCGGTATGTTGTCAACGACCAGATCGCCGACATCAAAAGAAATAATCACATCGCCGGAGCCCAAAGGGCAGGGCTGTATGGAAACGGTGCCGCCGCTGTAAGTTTCATCGAGCAGATCCTGCAGCTTTTTGTGTACGGTATGCAGCAGTCGAATGCGGTCGGCATTGGGAAGATAAATCTTTGGAAGTTCCAACCACTCGCTGATTTCATCCATCATGTCCATAAACTCGGTTTCATTGTTAAAATCCATAATTGTTCCTCCGTTTATTTGCGGTGTGAAGAAAATGTATCTTTGTTTTCCGTCTTGGTTTGTGCGGCATAAATTTCGCCATTTAAAAATCGTTCCCACGCTGCTGCTAAGTACGGGTCATTGTACCGTGTGCCAAAGGGCGAAGTTTCGCTCTTCATATACCACCTTTCTTCCATAATTCCCCGGTTGTCCTCGGCGTATTTTGCCAATCCCATTGTTTCATTCCTCCTTGTGTTTTGTGGGGCTTGTTCGCCCGTCACTATATAAGCACAAAAAAAGAACGAAAGTGACACGTTTTGCAAAAAAATTAAAAAATTCGCTTAACCGCATTTCTGGGTTGCCTTCAGCGTATTTTTTCAATCCCACTGTTTCGTTCCTCCTTGTGTTTTGTGGGGCTTGTTTGCCTCCACTATATAAGCACGAAAAAAGAACGAAACGGCAACTTTTTCATAATTTTTTTAAAATTTTTTGGCATAACCCCGCCTTTTCTCCCCCACACTAAACGCAAAAGCGTTTGCAGGAGGAAAAACCATGCCCGAACGAATTGGCAGCGATACATTGTTTTTGCCCACGCGCCCGGGGGTGCTGGGCCATGCGGCGGTGGCCGGCAAAAAAGAGGCCGCCGGCCCGCTGGCAGCCCATTTTGACCAGACCTTTACGGATTCCCGCATTGGCATGAAGACCTGGGAACAGGCAGAGGCGAAGATGCAGACCGAAGCCGTGCGGCTGGCCTTTGCCAAAGCAAAACTGCAGCCCGCCGCAGCCCAGGCTGTGTTCGCCGGGGATCTTTTGAACCAGTGCATCTCTTCCACCTTTGGCCTGCGGGAACTGGGCGTGCCTTTCATTGGGCAGTACGGGGCCTGTTCCACCATTGCGCAATCGGCAGCGGTGGCGGCTGTTTTTGTAGACAGCGGCGCCTGCCAAAATGCTGCGGCGGTCACCAGTTCACACTTCTGCACCGCAGAACGGCAGTTTCGCCTGCCGCTGGAATACGGCGGGCAGCGTACCCCCACCGCCCAGTGGACCGCCACGGCAGCCGGGGCACTGGTGCTGGGGCAAACCGGCGGCACCGTGGGGGTGGAGCACGTCACCTTTGGCCGCATTACAGATTTGGGCGTGACCGACCCGGCGAACATGGGCGCGGCCATGGCCCCGGCGGCGGCGGCTACCCTGCAGGCCTTTTTTACAGATACCCACACCACGCCTAACGATTACGATGGGGTGTTCACCGGCGACCTTGGGCTGGTGGGTTCGGCGCTTTTAGTGCAGTTGCTGCAGAAAAACGGCATCGATCTTTCCCAAAAGCACCGGGATTGCGGCCTGCTGCTATACGACCGGGAAAAGCAGGATACCCATGCCGGGGGCTCCGGGTGCGGCTGTGCGGCCTCGGTGCTGTGCGGGTATATTTTAAACGAAATGGAAGCCGGCCGCCTGCACAATGTGGTGCTGGCCGCCACCGGTGCGCTGATGTCCACCACCTCTTCGCAGCAAAGCGAGAGCATTCCCGGTATTTCTCATCTCATTCATTTGGTGAGAAAGGCCGAATAAAGCGGGGGATTGCCCGGGACGGACTGCGGAAAAAAGTTTCGTCAACCGTTTTGAAGCATCGACTGCGTCGGCTGCGGGTTGCAAGGGAACCATGAAGTGTGTGGAGCGGCGTTCGTCGCAGAACGCAAAAAAGGGGACGCCCGGCAAGAGCGTCCCCTGAAATTATTGCTTTACATAGAAGTGAGCAGCGGCAGTTCCACAAACATTTTCTGCAGGCGGCCGTTGGATTTGATCTCCAGCAGAAGATCGTAGCGGCCCTGGGTCAGGTTGTCCGGGGTCACGGTGAAATCGAACTCCGTGATCATGCAGCCGCCGTGTTTCTGGTTCAGGTTCAGGCAGAAGCTGCTGCCCGGTCGGGCGGTCCAGCCTTCCGGCAGGTGGAACTTGCAATCCAGCCACTGCTGGCTGTGGAGATTGTTGGTGATTTTCGCGTGGAATTTCTTTGTTTCTCCGGCGCGAATGGCCAGGGATTCATCGTTGTAGGTGATGCGGATGTCGAACAGGGTGTTGCTCTTGTGTACGGCCACGGGGGTGGCGGCAACTTCCACCGCAAAGTATTCGTCATCGTACACGCCCACATCGCGGGGCTTGGCCAGCACGCTGTCCACAGGTTCAAACACCGTTACGCCGTCTTCATCAAAGTTGATGTGCCCGTTCATAAAGGTGGGCATCAGGTTCACCACGCGGCGGGTCAGTTCTGTTACGGTGTGGGGCAGGGCAATGCAGAACTTGGTCATGTCAATGGAAATGCTCTTGATTTCATCACCGATGGGCTGCAGCCATTTATCTTCGATGATGGAGGTGCCGTACATAATGCCCAGCACGGCGCCCAGGGTGCCGGCGGTGCAGTCGCCGTCTTCGCAGCAGCCGGCGGCAATGCAAATGCTCTTGGAGAAGTCACCTTCGCCGTAATACCAGCCGATGAGCATGATGCCGATGTTGCTGGGGGCATCGTAACCCAGCGGGCCGGCGGGAATGTCGTCTTCTTTGGGCGGGGCGGGGAAGCCGGTGGGGCTGGTGTTGCTTAAAAGACCAAAGGAGCCGGGGAAGCGCTGCAGCATGACCTTGCGGGCTTCTTTCCAGTCCATGCCGCTTTCGTAGCATTCTTTGGCGGTGGCGGCCACTTTGGCAATGGCGCAATCGGCGGGAATATACGAAAGTGCGGCGGCCATCAGTTTTTCACGGTCGTTCTCCACAAACGCGGCGCTCTGCAGGGCAGCGCAGAAGATCTCGCCGTACATGCCTTCGTGGGCGTGGTCGCAAATGGCGTCTTCCCGGGCGTATTTCACGGCAATCTCCGGGTGGCCGGGGGCCAGGCAGGCCCAAAGCTCGCTGCGGATAAAGCAGCCGCAGCTGTCTTTGTTGTGGTTGTTGTACCAGCCGGAAATGGGCGGCAGCAGGCCGTAGCGCAGGTTGTTCTGTCCGGCGCCGTATTCAGACCATTCTGCCACAACGTAAGAGATCCAGTATTCGCCCAGCTGTTCGGCGGTGAGGTTTTTGCCGTACTTTTCGGCGGCGTTCAGCCACACCAGCTGCAGGTCCAGGTCGTCGTTGGGCAGCACGCCCAGAGAAAGATCGTGGGTAGAGTAATCGATCTCGTACACGCCGCGGATGCATTCGAAGGGGGCGCCCAGGGTGCCGCCGATGTTTTTGCCCAGCCAGCAGGCGCGCACTTTATCTTTGTATTCTTTGTAGGTAAGCTGCATACGGATTCCTCCTGTAAGTAATCGGTGGTTTCAGTATACCGTTTTTTTGCAGAAAAGAATAGTGGCATTTTTAACGGAAAAGCAGGCCGATTTTGCACGTGTGCGCAATACCCCGGTGCTTGTTTGCATGGGGCGGGTGTGGCAGAAAACAGCCCGCTACTTTTTTCTTGCAATTTACGCAAACTTATGTTATGCTTGTGCCACAGGAAAGGAGCTGTTCCAAATGATTCAACTGAGCAAAAATACCATCGCCCTGCTGGAAGACATTGAGCGCCGCATCGACCCCGAAGCGGAAGAAGATTTTGCCAAACAGTGGGAAGATTTTTTGTATGACCGTGTAGAAGATCCCATTTTTGTGCCCAAGCGTAAAGTACTGTCCTCCGCCGGTTTGGAATTCCCCGATGTGAACATCACCGATGCTCTGAGCGACCTGGAGCTGATGTTTCTGCACCAGCTGAAGACTGTTTCCGATGCGCTGAACAGTGCGAGCCAGAACCTGTGTGTGCGTGCCAACTACGGTACCGGCATTATGACTTCGCTCTTCGGTGCGGAAATTTTTGAAATGGACCGCAAGCACAACACCCTGCCCACCACCCGCTCTTTTGATGATACGGATAAGATCCGTGAAATTCTGGAAGCCGGCAAACCCAGCCTGCTGGGCGGCTTTGGCCAGCGCGTGTTTGATTTTGGCGAACTGTGCGCCGAAGTGTTTGCCAAGTACCCCAAGATCAAGAAGTATGTGGAAGTGTACCACCCCGATACCCAGGGTCCGCTGGATATCTGCGAGCTGCTGTGGGGCTGCGATATGTTCTATAACATGTACGATGAGCCTGAATTCGTGCATGGTATGCTGCGCTTGATCACCGATACCTACGTTGATTTCCTCGAAAAGTGGTTTGCTATCTTCCCCCGCAACAGCAAGATGAGCGTGCACTGGGCTTCTCTGCGCCATCGCGGTTCCATTCTGCTGCGCAACGACAGCGCCATGAACCTCTCTCCGGAATTCTACAGCGAATTCTCTGCCCCCTACGACGGCGAACTGCTGGAGCATTTTGACGGCGGTGCCATGCACTTCTGCGGCCGCGGCGACCATTACATCGAAATTCTCTGCAATATCCCCAAGCTGTATGGTGTCAATATGTCTCAGCCGCACCTGAACAACATGGAGACCATCTACCGCAATACGGTGGATAAGGGCATCAAGCTGCTGGCATTCTCTCCGGAATACGCCGAAAAGGACAAGGCCCGCGGCTACAACCGCAGCATGCATGCCTCCTCCAGGATTACGACAGACGACAACGCCCCCCGCGTGGTAAAAATGTAATTTACAGAAAAACATCCCGATGGAGCGATTCATCGGGATTTTTCTTGCATATTCGCAAAATTGTGCTACAATGGTGGCAGAAAACCTTTTTGGAGGAAACAAAATGCTTTCGAATATTGAATTCAAACGGAAATTTTCTCTGACTCTGTATAAAAATCTCCACCTGAAAATGGGGGAAATGACTTTTGCAAAAGATTTTGTGACCACCACCCGGGGCGATCTGTACCCGGTGCTGGCGAAAAGCGAAGATTGCTGCGAGGCTGTGGAAGCCAACCGCTTTGTGGTGAAAAACGGCTGGGTAAAGCGCTGGATGGTGCAGTTCTTCCCCTATGCCAGCTACGAAATGACCGCCGAGGGCGGCAAAGCCGGTTTCTGCTTTGGTATTCCCGGGGCAGAGGCTTCTGTTCTGGTGGAAAATGGCAAGCTGCTGCTGTGCGTGGATGGCAAGGAAGAAGCACTGGATGCTCCCGCCTGGCTGGAAAAGAAGTGGACCATGATCGTCACCTGCGGCGCGGGTGTGTTCAGCGTGTACTTTATGCACAACGGTGCCCCGGAGCATTTCCACACCGTGCGCAGTGAAGATTTTAAAGAAGCCCGCCACGAAGACGCTTTCAACAACGGCTATGCCGCTGTGTATGCCGAAGGCGAAGTGACGGTGCATGCCGCTTCTTCTTACATGGATTGCGGCCTTTCCCAGGCGGATATGCGGCCCATTCGCTACGAAGACGGCGAAATAATGCAGGAAAACGGCAAAATTTACCTCACCATGTCCATTCGTATGCAGTGCGAAATGATTCAGGGCATTTTCTCCTGGGTTCCGGGCACCGCAGAGTTTGAATTGACCGGCGTGCTGTGCTACGATACCGGCGACGGCAAGTGGTGCGCGGATGTGGCCGTGACCATGCTGTATCACCGTGAATGGAAGAAATGGCTGTACTGGATGTGCGCCTTCAGCCATGGGCATACCCTGGCCTACGGCAGCATGGAGGGCGACCCCCGCTTTGGCGTGAATGTGGCGGATGTGACCTTGATGGAAGTGGCTAAGGAAGGCACGCCCATTACGGAATTCGCCAGCCGCCGCGGCGACGAAGACCCCAACTTCTTCTACGATGCCAAGGAAGATAAATGGCTGATGGCCATTTGCCGCCTGGACCCGGACAACAACGGCGCCTACCGCTATGTGTTCTTCGAGTCGAACGATCCTTTCAACGGCTACAAATTCATCGGTATGGGCCACGATGGCGGCGCCGAGACCGGCGGCTCGTTTGTAAAGGTGAACGGCGAGCAGTATTTCGTCTGCGGCAATGACTTTAAAAAAGTGGCCAACTACCGTGCCTATAGTAAGGCCGGCATGGAAGAACTGAAATTCGACTACCCGGATGGCGGTTTCCGCGGCTGGGGTACCCTGCTGCCTGTGGTGCAGGGCAGCCGTAAGCGGCATTATTTCATTACGTTCGACCGCCACAACGGCAGCGAGCTGAATAACTGGAGCTACGGCAACCTGTATATTTTTGAGGCGAAGCTGTAAATTTGCTTTCATAGTGACGTTAAAAGGTTTGATCGACCTTTTTCAAAAAGGTCGTGGGTTCCAAGGGCAAGGCCCTGGTCGCCCATCGCAATGGGCGAAATTCCTTTTCTTGGAAGCGCTCGAAAGGGTTGAATTGAACGGTGTGCCGTTCAAGAAGGGAAAACCTGCAAGTGAGGTTTTCCCTTGAAAGGCAGGATTTTTGTATGTGCTTTACCTCGGAACTCATACGTGGAGTGGTTCCGAACGTGAGCTTTTAATTCGTAAAGCATAACGCACTCGATTAGCTTATCACGATACGTTTTCTTGCGGCACATGCGCTCATGCCGCGCGGCACCCCCTTTTCTTGGCGAAAAGAAAAGGGGGAAAAAGATTCGCATAAGAGGGGGACCCTTCCGACGGGTTCCCCTCTTACGAATCACCCCTCC
>JAFYOA010000101.1 GCA_017547865.1 Clostridia bacterium | reverse complement strand
TGGCAAAGTGCGATATCTGCGGCAAGGAGCTCGTTTTCGGCAATAATGTGTCCCACTCTAAGAGACATTCCAACCGGATGTGGAAACCGAACGTGAAGCGCGTTAAGGCCGTTGTGAACGGTTCTAATAAGCGTATCAACGCCTGCACCCGTTGCCTGCGTTCAGGTAAAGTTACCCGTGCGGTCTAAGTTGCGAACGTACGAAAAGGAGCCTTCGGGCTCCTTTTTTCTTTATGCTTTTCCCTTGCGGTGGTTGCACTCCCCCGCAGTTTATTCTATAATAATAGATATGATTTATTGTACAGGAGTTTAATCATGGCTTTGCTTACTGCACAAAACGTTACAAAAATGTTTGGCGTGGATGTCATCCTTTCCGATGTCTCCTTTGAGATTCAGGAAGGCGAACATATCGGCTTGGTGGGAATCAACGGTTCCGGTAAAACGACGCTGTTCAAACTGCTCACCGGTGAATACGCCAGCGACGACGGTATGGTCGTAACCGGCCGCAATACCGCTGTTGGTTATATGGAACAACATGTTTGCCGCGATCTGGATAAAAGTGCATATAATGAAGTCTTGACGGTTTTTGCCGACTTGCTGGCTATGGAACACCGGATTGAAGAGATTACTGCTGCCATGTAGACCCATCCTGCCAATCTGGATGAACTGATCCTGGAGCAGGCAGAGCTGACCGACCGTTTTCAGGCAGAGGGCGGCCTTACCTGCCGCAGCCGTGCCCGCTCCGCACTGATGGGCCTTGGTTTCTCAGAAGACCAGTTGGGCATGCCGGTCGGTGTCCTCAGCGGCGGTCAGAAAGCCAAACTGCAGCTGGCCAAAATGCTCCTCTGCGGCGCGAATTTGCTGCTTTTGGACGAGCCTACCAACCACCTTGACATCCCCTCTGTAGAGTGGCTGGAGGACTTCCTGCGCAATTATAACGGTGCCTATGTGGTCATCTCCCATGACCGTTATTTTTTGGATCGCGTAACAGACAAGACTTTCGAAATCGAGCACAACCATTTAACCGTATATAAAGGCAATTACTCCACGTTCCTCAAGCTGAAAGAGGAACACCGTCTTTCCATGCAGCGCGTATACGACAGCACAATGAAAGAAATCCGTCGTATCGAAGGCATCATCGAACAGCAGCGCCGCTGGAACCAGGAAAGAAACTACGTGACCATCGCCAGCAAGCAAAAATCCATTGACCGGCTGAAAGCCACACTGGAGAAACCGGAAAGTGAACCGGATTCCATCAAGTTCAGTTTTCATGCCAGTCAGCGCGGCGGCAACGACGTACTGGAAGCCAAAGACCTTTCCCTTTCTTTTGATGGCCGCACTTTGTTCAGCAACGCCGGTCTGCAAATTAAACGGCAGGAAAAAATCTTTCTGATCGGCCCCAATGGCTGTGGCAAAACCTCTTTCCTCAAAATCCTTCTGGGCAAATACTTCTCCCCCACCGGTTTTCATCGGTTTGGCACCGGCATCGATATCGGTTACTACGACCAGCTGCAGACCAGTCTGGATGAAACCAAGACGGTCATCGATGAAATTTGGGACAGTTACCCTCAGATGACCGAAACAGAAGTACGAAGCGCATTGGCGGTCTTCCTGTTTAAAGGTGAAGATGTCTTCAAACCTGTTTCCGGCCTTTCCGGCGGTGAACGTGCCCGTATTCTGCTGCTGCGGCTAATGCTCTCCAAGTGTAATTTCCTGCTATTGGACGAACCGACCAACCATTTGGATATCGATTCCTGCGAAGCGTTGGAAAACGCTTTGGCCGGCTACGACGGAACGCTGTTCATCGTCTCGCATGACCGTTATCTTATCAATAAATTGGCTGACCGTATTTACTATCTTGATGCCAACGGCACAACGGAATACATTGGTAATTATGACGATTATCTTGAGAAACGGCTTGTACAGGAAGAAATTGAGCAGAAAGCTGTACCGGTCAAGGTGAACGAATACAAGATCCGCAAAGAGCGAGGCGCTGAACTTCGTAAAAAACGTGCTGCCCTCTCTCGTTGTGAAAAAAAGATCGAAGAAACCGACGAAGAGATCGAAACGCTGAACCTGCAACTGCAGGAACCGGAAATAGCCAGTGACTATCTGAAAACACTGGAATTGACCGAAAAGATGAACGAATTGAAGAATACAGCCGATGCGTTGATGACAGAATGGACCGAATTGACGGAATGGCTGGAAGAAAACGATGCCTGACGTGGAGCAATCAGATTATGAAAATCAAAACCATTACTCTGGGCTGCAAAGTAAACCAATATGAATCCCAGGCGATTCTGCAGATTTTTGAAGAACGCGGCCACCAGCCCGTTCAACACGGTGAAACCCCGGACGTCATTTTGCTGAATTCCTGCACCGTAACCGCCGAAAGTGATCACAAAGTTCGCCAGGCTTTGCGTCGTGCACGCCGCCAGGCACCGGAAGCAGTCATCGTTCTGACCGGCTGCATGGCACAGGCGTTTCCCGAAAAAACCGCTGAGCTGGCCGACGCAGATTTGATCATTGGCAACAAAGAAAAAAGTACCATCCCAGATCGCGTGGAAGAATTCCTGCGCAATCGTCAAAGAATTATTCAGGTGCCAGAATTCAAATCCGGCGAGCCGTTTGAAAGCATGATGGTCAGTACCTTCGCTGAACACACCCGGGCTTTTGTTAAAATCGAAGACGGCTGCAATCGTTTCTGTTCTTACTGCATTATCCCTTATGCCCGTGGCAGAGTCCGTTCCAAAGACCCCAAGGAGCTTAAACTGGAGTTGCAGCAGTTGGCACACAACGGCTACCGCGAAGTTGTGCTTACCGGAATTAATCTTTCCGCCTACGGACAGGAATTTGGACTTCATCTTTGCGATGCCGTGGAGATCGCGTGTGAGATCGATGGTATCGAGCGTGTGCGCCTCGGTTCTCTGGAACCGGAACAGCTGACACCGGATGTGATCGCCCGTCTTGCAAAACAGCCGAAATTTTGTCCGCAGTTCCATCTCTCTTTGCAGAGCGGCTGCGACCGTACGCTGAAGGCTATGAATCGACACTATACAGCGGCCGAGTACCGGAAGATTGTTCACGATCTGCACACAGCTTTTGAGAACGCATCTGTGACCACCGATGTGATGGTCGGCTTCTCCGGAGAAACCGAAGAGGATTTTGAAGAATCCCTTGCGTTTGTTCAATCCATCGGTTTTGCGAAAGTACATGTATTCCCCTACTCCCGTCGTCCCGGAACCCGGGCATACGATGCTCCCGGTGTGGTTCCCAATGCTGAGAAAGAGCGCCGCGCCCGAAAGATGATCGACGCTACAGAAGAAACAAGAAAAGCGTTCTTCCAGAATCAGCTTGGCCGGATCGAGACCGTATTGGCAGAAACGATTCTGCCCAACGGTACAACGGAGGGCTATACAATGAATTACACGCCTGTATATGCCGAAAACATGAAACCCGGCACAATTTATCGCGTACGCCTGACCGGAACAGATGACAACGGTTGTATCGGAAAAGTTGTTTCTTCTCTGTAATATCCCATAAACAAGGAGGCAAATCCTATGGCATCCAAATTCAAGTTTACAAAAACAGAAAAAGGCTGGATTCTCTATGACTGGGCAAACTCGGTGTTTGCAACCAACATGGTAGCTGCAATCTTCCCCATTTACTTTGCCAATATTTGTGCCGCCAATGGCGCTGACAACGTCGTTCTTTGGTCTTACGGAACTTCTGCAGCCACGTTCACTGTTGCGCTTTTAGCTCCTATTTTGGGCTCTGCAGGCGATTACAGCGGCATGAAAAAGAAATTCTTTACGCTGTTTATGCTGCTGGGTGTTGCGTTTACATTGTTCAATGCATTTACAGACAATTACATCCTGATGCTTGTCGGGTATGTGATTGCACACATCGGTTTTTCCGGCGCAAATCTGTTTTACGATTCCTTCCTGACCGATGTTACCACCGATGAACGTATGGATAAGGTGTCTGCATGGGGTTATGCTATGGGCTACATCGGCGGCAGTACCATTCCTTTCCTCATTTCCATTGCACTTCTCCTCGCTATGGATTACAGCATGTTCGCCATGAAACTGGTGATTACAATTACGGCACTGTGGTGGGCTGTATTCAGCATTCCGTTCCTGAAGAACGTAAAACAGATTCATTCCATACCTCATCCCAAAGACGGTATTGTGCGTTCCGCTTTTGGCAATCTGTTCCATACCGCAAGAGATATCTTCAAGGTGCGCGGTATTCTGCTCTTTATGCTGGCCTATTTCTTCTATATTGATGGCGTCAATACAGTCATTTCCATTTCCACTTCATATGGCTCCAAGCTTGGTCTGGACAGCACCGGTATGATTCTTGCCTTGCTGGTCACGCAAATTGTTGCTGTTCCTTTCTCTATTCTGTTCGGCCGTCTTTCTTCCAAGGTTGGATCTATCCGGATGATCACCATCGCCATCGGCATCTATTTTGTAATCTGTGGGCTCGGCTTCTTCATGGGTTTCAATATTGAACAGCACAATACTTCCCCCGAATCCGTGCAGTTCAGCCAGATCCTCTTCTGGATTCTCGCCTTCTGTGTAGGTACCGTACAGGGCGGTATTCAGGCGCTCAGCCGTTCTTACTTTGGTAAACTGATTCCTGTCGAACGTTCCAATGAGTATTTCGGCTTCTTTGATATTTTTGGAAAGTTCGCCGCTGTGGTTGGCCCCCTGCTGGTAGCTATGTTTACACAGCTCACCGGCCGCGACTCCATCGGTGTACTCAGTCTGATGATTCTGTTCTTCTGTGGCGGTGTTATCCTTCTCACCGGCAAAAAACACTTTGCCGAAGCCGAACTTCAATCCAATGCATAATAATGTGGCTGCTGTAAAAACAGCAGCCTTTTCTATTACAGCGCGCTTTTGATTTTTTCAAGAGCGCCTTTTTCCAGCCGTGAGACCTGTGCCTGACTGATGTTGATTTCTTTAGCCACCTGCATTTGTGTTTTTCCGTGAAAAAAACGCATAGTCAATATTTTCTTTTCCCGTTCTCCCAAAGCGTGGACTGCTTCTTTCAAAGCGATTTCATCGATCCAATCGCTGTCGCTACCATCACCG
>JAFYOA010000100.1 GCA_017547865.1 Clostridia bacterium | reverse complement strand
GAGCGCGCCTACTACGATGCCCGCAATCAGCTGGGCGAGGTGGTTTCCGTTTCCGATCGCGTACAGACCCAAGCCCTGCGTGCTCTGGCTTTCCAGATCAACATTCCGCTGGATGACACCAAGCTTCCGGTGGTGGTATTTAACCCCCATTCCTGGCCCATTGAGGCTCCGGTGGAAGTGGAGACCGGCAGCTTTGCCAACATCCCCGTACAGGGTGCTCTTATGGTGCAGGATCATGTGGGCCGCCGCGTGCCCTGCCAGAAGATCGACTCTTCCTGTAAACTGAATGGCCGCAACCGCATCACCTTCCGTGCGAAGGTTCCGGCTCTGGGCTACGCCACCTACTTTTTGATGGCAGAAACCGTGGAGGATCCCTTTGTGGCTCCGCTGGAGGATCTGGTTTTAGAAAACGAATATTTACGTGTGGAATTCGATCCCGCCACCGGCGGCATCGCTTCCATTTTTGATCGCCGCTCGGAGCAGCAGATCTTGGCAGCTCCCACTGCAGCTACCGTAATTGACGACCGCGATTCCGATACCTGGGGCCATACCCTGGTGCGTCTGGACAAGCGGGAGGGTAACTTCACCGCGACCCAGTTTAAGGTGATGGATCATGGCCCGGTGCGTACCTGCTTGAAGGTGCGTTCTTCCTACGGTGACTCCACCCTGACGCAGGTGTATTCTTTGTATGCCGGCGAAGCACAGATCCATGTGGACACCACCGTGAACTGGCAGGAGAAACGCCGCGCATTGAAATTGGAATTTCCGGTGAATGTGGAAGCCGGTCAGGCCTGCGTGGAGATCCCCTACGGTCATCTGAACAAAAACATGGACGGCAAAGAAGAACCCATGCAGCAGTGGGCCGATATTTCCGGCACTACGCCCGCCGGCGACTGCGCTTGCTGCAGCGGCCGCATTGGTCTTTCGGTGATCAACGACAGCAAATACAGCGTGGACTTCCACGATAACACCATTGCTTTGACGGCTCTGCGCAGCCCGGTGTATGCACATCACGATCCCTATGAGCTTCGCGAAGATGAAGATTACTCCTATATTGATCAGGGCATTCAGCGCTTTTCTTATACACTGATCCCCCATGGCGGTGACTGGCACAAAGCGGGCACCATTCAGGCAGCTGCCCTGCTGAATCAGCCTCTGACCACCACATTTGAAACCTTCCACGGCGGCGCTCTACCCCAGCGCGGCGGCTTTTTCGCAGTGGACAGCGACAACATTATCATGACTGCCCTGAAAAAATCCTACCGCGGCGAGGACATCATCTTGCGCATGTACGAATCCGCCGGTGTGGAGACCACTGCTTCCATCGGTCTGCTGACCTACAGCTTTAAGGCACACTTTAAACCCTACGAGATCAAGACCTTCCGCATCCGCCCGGACAAGAGCGTACGCGAGGTAAATCTGTTAGAAGAGTAAAAAATCAGCCAAGCTTTTTTTAGGAAGAGCCTTCGGTTCTTCAGGATGGAGATAATTATGAAGGAATTTTATTTAGGTTTAGATGTGGGCGGTACCAAGTGTGCGATCATCCTGGGTCGCTGCGGCACTACCATGGAAATTTTGGACCGCATTGCCTTTCCCACCGAGGCGAAAAAGGGCTTCGACCACACCATTCAAAATATTTATGCCGCCATCGAAGAAATGATGGCGCGTCACAGCCTGTCCGCGGACAACGTGCAGGCCCTGGGCATCAGCTGCGGCGGCCCGCTGAACAGCAAAACCGGCCGCGTGCTCTCGCCCCCCAACCTCTTCGGCTGGGATGACATCCCGATCGTGGAAATGATGGAAGCCCGCTACGGCATTCCCACCGCACTACAAAACGACGCCAACGCCTGTGCGCTGGCGGAGTGGCGCTTCGGAGCCGGCCGCGGTTTTACCAACGTGATCTTTTGTACCTTCGGCACCGGCATGGTTGCCGGCCTCATCCTGGACGGCCGCCTGTACGAGGGCACCACCGGCATGGCCGGTGAAATCGGCCATTTGCGTCTTTCGGAACACGGCCCCGTGGGCTTTGGTAAAGAAGGTTCCTTTGAAGGCTTTTGCTCCGGCGGCGGCATTGCCCAGCTGGCCCGCACCAAGGTGCTGCAGGCGCTGCAGATGGGCATTCGCCCCAGCTTCTGCCCGGATGTGCAGCTGCTGGATACCCTGTCCGCCAAGTCGGTGGCGGAGGCGGCCCATGCCGGTGATGAACTGGCCAAGAGCATCTTCCAGGAATGCGGCTTTTATTTGGGCCGCGGCCTGTCGCTGCTGATCGACATTATCAACCCGGAGGTGATCGTGCTGGGCAGCATTTAT
>JAFYOA010000099.1 GCA_017547865.1 Clostridia bacterium | reverse complement strand
ATCCTTGTCCTTAAAGTACTCGGCGATCAGCACACCGGTGTTCTTTTCGTAGGCTTCGTCGATCTCTTCCTTGGTGAGGTTGCGAACGCAGGGGATCTCACCGTACATGTAATCGGCGTGGGTGGTGCCGTAGCAGGGAATGCCGCGGCCGGCCTGGGCCCAACTGGTGGCCCAGCTGGAATGGGTGTGCACAATGCCGCCTACATCCGGGAAAGCCTTGTACAGTTCAATGTGGGTATCGGTATCGGAAGAAGGATTGTAGCGGCCTTCGATCTTGTTGCCGTTGAGATCCATCAGCACCATATCATCGGGGGTCAGTTCTTCGTAGGCAACACCGCTGGGTTTAATGGCAAAGTAGCCGGTCTCGCGGTCAATTTCGCTTACATTGCCCCAGGTAAAGGTGACAAGCCCGTGGCGGGGCAGTTCCATATTGGCCTTGTATACGCGCAGTTTCAGTTCTTCCAGCATGATTGTTCTCCTTGTGTATATAAAAGTTTAAAAAGTATACATGGCGACTTCGTCGATCTCGCGGTTGGCGGCGATCAGCACGTCTTTGCCGCTGCGCTTGTAACCGTACACATTGGCCGGGCCGCAGTCGTCGTCAATGGTCTTAAAGGCAATGCTCTTCTTCTCGGTATCCCAGAAGAACACCATCAGGCGGCGGGCACCCTTGCGGTGGCCCAGCACAGCCACGGGGCGGCCTTCCAGTTCGCCGCTCCAAATGGCATGCAGGAAGTCTGCTTTTTCCGGGTAGGTGTACAGGGGCGCATAGGCGCCGTCTTTCTTTTTATAGAAGGTGATGGTATCGCCGTGGAAGGGAGAGAGCACGGCCATTTCCATTTCGCCGTCGCCGTCCAGGTCGATCATGGTGGCATCGCTGGCAGGGGTATCCAGCAGGGTCTCCACGCGCCAGTCTTCTTCACCCACCGGGGGGAAGAAACGGAACACGCCGTTTTCGCTGCAAACCAGAGAGGATTCCACGCCGTCTTCCACCACTTTGTAATAGCCGTGGTTTTTCAGCATGTTGTCCTTCAGCACCCGCAGGGGCAGCTGGTTTTCTTCGTTGTAGGGGGTCAGATCGGCGGGCAGCTCGGCTACATACACCTTGCCGGGATTGGTCCAGTCATCCTTGTATTCGTGGCCGGATTTCAAAGCGCAGGCGATGAGGTAATTCTTGCCGCCGGACTGCAGAATATCGAAGCGGTGCACAAAGGGCAGGTCCACCAGGGTCTTCACGCCCCAGCTGCCGTCTTCGTTGGGAGAAGCCACAATGATCTTGGCTTCCTTGGAATCGTTGGGGGAATAAAATTTGTGGGTGGCCAGAAAATCACCGTTGCTGCCGGGAATCTGCGCCATGGTCATTACGCCGCCGGGGCCTTCCCACACGGTGGCTTTTTCGTTGCCGTCGGCATCAAAGAGAATGCAGCGATCCTGTTTTTCTGCTGCTACCAGAATATGGGGTTCGCCGCGGTACTGCAGCGGGGCAATGGAATAGCATTTTTCCAGTTTGGCAAGCACTTTCTTTTCCATACGTTCCTCCTTAAATATCCATACCGGCCTTGTGCATCTTATCCAGCACAAAGGCGCGGGCAGTGCGAATGGTTTCGGCGGCTTCCTCTACGGTGTGGGTCTTGCTGTTGTCGGCCCACATTTCAATGAGGAACATGCCGGGGTAGTTCAGCTCTTTCAGTTTGGAGAAGATCTCCACAAACTGCACCTGGCCGGTGCCGAAGGGAACTTCCTTGAAGATGCCGGGCTTGGTTTCTTTTACGTGAATGGCCACGGTCTCGGCAATGCCCAGCTCGAATTCGGCGGTCACGTCCCGGCTGAAGTTGGTCAGGTTACCCATATCCGGGTAGATTTTAAAGTAGGGGGAAGGAATCTCGCGGATGTAATGCATGGCACGCACAATGGTGCCTACAAACTGGGTATCCATGATCTCCATGGCCAGAATGACACCGGCGCGGGCGGCCATGGCCACGGCATCTTTCATGCCTTCCAAAAACAGTGCCTTGGTCTCGTCATCCGATTCCTCGTAGTATACATCGTAAGTAGCCAGCTGAATGCAGCGCACGCCCAGCTTAACGGAAAGGATGATGGCTTTTTCCATGATCTCTTTGGCTTTTTTGCGGGTTTCCGGGTTTTTGCTGCCAAAGGGGAAGCGGCGGTGACCGCTGAGGCACATGGTGGGCAGGGTGATGCCGGTTTCACGCATCAGGGCACGCAGTTCTTCGATCTGCTCGTCGGTCCAGTCCAGACGGGCCAGGCGCTCGTCGGATTCATCCACGGAAATCTCCATGTAATCAAAACCGGCGGCTTTTGCTGCGCGGAATTTTTCTTCCCAGGTAAATGCGTTGGGCAGGGCTTTTTCGTAAATGCCAATGGGGTTGGTGTGCAGGCTGTACATTGCTTATCCCTCCGTATACAAATTGCGGTATAGTTCGTTCATATCGTTTCGCAGGCGTGCATAGGCTGCGGTCGCCTCCGGTTCGGGCTGGTAAATGCAGCTTTCGCTTCCCTGGCCAATGGCACGGTAAGCATCGGCCACGGTGGGGTACTGCCCCAGGGCAGCGGTAGCCACCATCAAAGCGCCCCGGGCGGTGGCATCGGCCTTGCCGCGGCGAATCAGCCGGGCATTGGCGGCGCTGCAAAGCATTTCGTTGAACGGCTGGCCGTTGGTAAGCCCGCCGTTGATGTAAATATCGCTTACCTGAATGTAATCGCGCATATTTTCAATGCCGTTGCAGATTTCAAAGCAAATGCCTTCCAAAAGGCTGCGCAGCATATCGCAGCGGCGGGTGTTCAGGGTAATGTTGGCGAACAACCCCTTGGCGGCGTTGTTCCAGTCCGGTGTGGAACGCCCCTGGAAGTACGGCAGGCACAGGCAGCCGTTGGCACCAATGGGAGAACGCATCACGTCTTTGTCCACCAGAGTCAGTGGGCAATCGTCGTAAAATTCCTTTACAAACCAGTCAAAGGCAGAGCAGCAGGTCAGCACGCTGGATTCCAGCACATACTGTCCGGGAACGGAAGAACAGTTGCAGATGACATTCTGCTGCAGGTTTTCCGGTACTCGGTCTGCGGCGGCAATGAGGAAGGCGCCGGTGCCTGCGGTCACGGAAAGTGCGCCCGGTTCCACCACGCCCTGGCCAATGGCACCGCATTGCTGGTCGCCGCCGGCGGTGATGACCGGAATACCCTCCGGACAGCCGGTGCGCCAGGCAAAGTCTTCGGTGGTGGTGCCGCAAACACTGCCGGGTTCCACCAGTTCGCACAGCTTGTCTTTTTCCACACGGAACAAAGCCAGCAGCTCGTCGTCCCACTGTTTGGTGTGCAGGTTCATCAGCAGAGAACGGCTGCCGTAGGTGTGGTCGGTGCACAGCCGCCCCGTCATGCGGTGAATCAGCAGATCGGGGATGACGATGAATTTATAGGTTTTTTCGTAAATCTCCGGGCGGTTTTCCCGCAGCCAGGTCATTTTGCTGCCGGAAAACACCGGGTTGACCCGGGAGCCGCACAGGGAGAAAATACGGTCGTTTTCTTTTTCAAGTTCGGCACAAATGGCGTTGGTGCGCTTGTCCTGCCACATAATGGCATTGCACAGCGGCTGCACCGAGCGGTCCACCGGAATGACAGAGGAGCGTTGGGCGGTGAGGGAGATGGCATCGATGGTCCAGTCGTTTTCTGCCGCCAGGTCGCTGACTTCCCGCACGATCTCGTACAGGGCGTCTTCCCAGTCGGAGGGGGCCTGCTCCACCCAGCTGTTCTCCATATAAGTAACGGAATAGTAGGATTGCTTCTGCGTCAGCTCCACGCCTTCTGCCGAAAGCAGGATGCCGCGCATGCTGGATGTACCGACGTCGATGACCAGTACGTTCATGTGTGCTCGCTCCTTTAGTTTCACTCTCTGTTTATGCTACCATAAATGTGCGTTTATTTCAACATTTTTTGGCGATTTGTGCAATACTTGCCGCTGTGTAAATCACCGGGTTTCAATGATTTTTCTCTTGCCGTCCCACAGAATTTCCACCGTGACGGGCAGAGTGCTGTTCACGGAGATAACCGGTTCTTCCTCCGGGTTTTCCCGCCGTTCACAGAGCAGATCGACCGAAGCACCGCCCAAAGGCAGGCGCAGAACGCCGTGCTTTTCGGTGCGGTTCAACCGCCAAGTGATCTTCCGGTTGGCGGCATCGGAAATAATGCCGAAAACATATTCGAACAGCACGGAAACGGGGCCGAGCCCGGCCCAGCCCACATAGCCGGCCTTGGCGGGGTTGCCGGGGGCGGCGGTTTCCGGTGCGTAATTTTCGTACACGGCACCGGTGTTTTTGTATACTTCCGTCAGGTTGTCCACATGGCTGCAGGCGATCTCATACGCCAAAGCCTCGCGGCCGGT
>JAFYOA010000098.1 GCA_017547865.1 Clostridia bacterium | reverse complement strand
TGAAAAACGCCTTGAACCCCTGCAGAAAAGCGGGGTAATCCGCGTAATCTTCTTCTTTTTTCAAAAACTCCAGCAGCACATCGCTAAGGTAGAACAGCCCGGCGCAGGCGGTGGTACCAAAGGTATTGCCGTCGGAGTTCGCCTCGTAGCAGCCCACAATGGCGTAATTTTTGGCATCTTCCGGCTCCACCTTTGCGTTTTCCAGAGATCTGATCACCACGGCATCGTTGAAAATGGCAGGCATGCCAATGCCGGCTTTGATCAGCTGCAGCGTTTCGTTCCACAGCCGCTGCGTGGTATTCTCACAAATACGCACAGAAACGGAAGGCTGGCGCACCTTCAGTTCGCGGGTCACTTCCATGCAGAGATAGGTCAGCTCGTTCTCTACGTCGCCGCCCACGGTCAGGTTCTGGCTTTCGTCGCCTTCGCAGGTCTTCAGCCAAAAACACATCAGCAGTTCTTTGGCCTCCTCCCGGGTCAGGGCACCGGTTTCCATATCCCGCCGATAGAAAGGATACATATAGTCATCGAACCGGCCGAAAGAAACCGCTGCACACACACCCTCCGCATGGAGAAACAGATGTACAAACCAGATCAGCTGCAGCGCCTGGTGGAAGTTTTGCGGGGCATTTTCCGTAAGGAACCGGCAATTTTCTGCCACGTCCGTCATATCCATGGCTTCTGCCGCTTCGGCATGGCGCCGCATGAACAGCACCAGCGCCGCCATACTTTTTTCCATGGCTTCTGCAGCAGGGGTCTTCAGAGCAGCGATCCGCCTGCGGATGCCGCCGATTCCCTCCCGCAAAATCATGCGGTAATCCACAATAATGTGTCCTTTGTTTCGGTTGGCAATGCCCTGGCGCCGGTCCATAAACCGCATAGAGCCCACCAGCCGTTCCTGTTTATCCATGCTCAGGGGGATCTCCCGGGCAAAGCAGGTGAGAAAATGCGCCTTGCGGGCCAACTCCTCCATGGAAAGAGCATAATATTCCTTTTCAGAAAGTTCACGGAATGCCTGTATATCGGCAGAATCCCGCTTGGTGATGGTTTTCAGGTATTCAATTCTGCTGTTCATAAGCTGCCTCCTGTCGTGTTCAGCCGGTCGTTTCTTCCAAAAGGCCAAGATCGTATTTCCACTGCAGCACACGGGCCGCGGCGGCGTTCAGCAGTTCTTCCGGAATGCGGCCTTCCTGCACCGCCTGCAGCACCGCGTTGTACTGCACCACGTATTCGCTGCTGCACAGCAGGTCGTTGCCCGCCAGCACAGCCAGCACGGCGGCTTCTTCGGCGCCGTACAAATCGGTAATGGCCTGCATCACCAGGTCATCGGTCACCACCACGCCGTTAAAGCCCATATTTTCCCGCAAATAGTTGTTCACCACCGGCGAAAGAGACGCGGGTAGTTCCGTATCCAGTGCATTCACAAAGGTGTGGCTCACCAGCACCGCGCCGGCACCGGCTTCCATGCCCATGGCAAAAGGAACCAGATCGGCGGCTTCCAGCTGTTCCAGAGGGCGGTCGTCCACCGCAATGCCGGTGTGGGTATCGGTGTTGTTCCCATAGCCGGGGAAATGCTTCAGCACACTCCCCACCTGTTCTTCTGTCATCACTTGCACCATGGCGGCAATGGCCGCACCGGTCTCTTCGGGAGAAAGCCCCAGAGAACGATCGTACATAAATGCCCAAGGGTCGTCGGTCACATCGCACACCGGGGCCATGTTCACATTGATGCCCAGCGAGCGCAGCAGCAGGCATTTTTCCTGTTCGGTCTCCAGCAAAAGAGGCAGCCCGCCCTGCCCGTACAGGCTGCGGGGCGAGGGGAACGGATTTTCCCGGTATTGTTCGTAGCGGCTCACTCGGTTCACGGTGCCGCCTTCTTCGTCCACGGCAATCAGCAGCGGCACAGTTGCCGCCGCCTGGTATTCTTCGATGGCGGTGCGCACTTCTTCCGGGGTGCTATATTCAAAATCACGGCCAAAAAGAATGTACCCGCCCAATTGCAGCGCCTGCACATCTTCCGCAGCGTTCACATCCGGGCAGCGTGCCAAAAACAGCTGCCCCACCCGTGTTTCCACCGGCAGGCTTTCTGCCATGGCCAACGGATCAAAAGTCGGTTCCGGCGTCGGTGTTGGGGTTGGTGTCGGCGTGGGAGTGGGCGTAGGTGTTGGAGTCGGGGCAGGTGCCGCAGTTGCTGTTGGCATGGGGGTGGGCTGTTCACTCTCGGCGGGAAGAACATTCCCCCGGCAAGCGGTCAGCAGCAAAAGAAAGACCAGTGCCCAGGCCCATCGTTTCATAGTTCGCATAGGCTCATTCTTCCCGCTGTTTGCGGCCGGATTCGATCAGTTCCTGCTCAAATTCCGCCGGGTGCTTCAAATAATAATCCTGGTGTTCTTCTTCGGCATCGTAAAAACTCTTGAACGCTTCCACGGCAATGTACACCGTTTGCCCGGTCTGCTCTTCCACTTCCCGAATCCGCTTATCCACATGCATTTTTTCTTCTTCGGCCATATAATACACCGCCAGGGTGTAAGAAAAGCCACGGTCGATGAACTGGCCGCCGTCATCGAAAGGATCCACGCCGTTCAAAAAGATCTCGAACAGTTCTTCGTAGGTCACCTTTTCCGGTTCGTAATCAACACGAATCGTCTCCCGATGACCGGTCTTCTGGGTTTTCACGTCTTTGTACGTGGGGTTTACTTCGTCTCCGCCGGAATACCCGCTGGTCACTTTCAGCACGCCGTCCATCTCGTTGAACGTGGGAGTGATGCACCAAAAGCACCCGCCCGCAAAATAAGCTGTTTTCATGTGGTCTCCTCCTTTACATTTCACCGGCCGCCATGGCATTTCGCACAGCGGCAAACACATGGGCACCCACCGTAGGCAGGCCGGAAGACGCATTGTACCGCGCTGCCAGTTCTTCGTTGCTGTCATCCGGGTTTGCCCGGGCAAAGTCAGCCACGGCCCGCAGGGCAGCGGCGCATTCCGCAATATAAGGCCCCACCGCTTCTCCCTCTGCCTTCCAGCCACAGGGGTGGTAATCGTGGGAAGCCGCAATGACGCTGATTTTTTTCTCCCCCAGGGTCTTCCCCAGGGCCAGGTGCTCTTTTATGTAGGAAATATTGGCACCCCATGCGCCGGAACCGTAAATACCAAACAGCTGCAGGCCGTCTCCGGAAAGCAGCGTACCGGTACGGGTATCCAGCAGGCCAATACAATCGGCGGTATGGCCGGGCAGGGCCACCACCTGCAGCACATCCAGAAGAGTGTCCCCTTCCTTCAGCACGGTTACATTTCGGTCGGGAATGCGTTCCTCACAGGCACGGCTGCCCGCTGCCACCGCAGCACCGGGAAAAAGCTCTGCAAAACGGGCCAGCCCGCCGGCGTGGTCCCGGTGATTGTGGGAAAGCACCACATATTTCAGATCCTCTGCCCCTATGCCCAGTTTTTCCAGCGCGGGCACAAGGTAGGTGTCCATATCTTCCGGGTAGGTGGCGGTATCGAACACCACCGCGCCCTGTTCGGTTTTTACAACAAAGATGGTGGTGTAAATATCCAAAAAAGGAACGGTGAGCCGGGTAATATACGGCGTAAGCGCAGACAGTGTATGCATGCAGAACTCCTCCTCAAAACAGGCAGTCTTATGGCTATAGTATAGTGTAAGCCACCGGCTTTTACAAGCATTTCTTGCAGAAACGCTTGCTTTTCATCCGGCGGTATTCTATACTGAAAACGAAACCGCCGCCGGCGGCAAAGGAGGTACAGATATGAACGACACCATCCGCGTGATCCATTCGCAGATTGGCTACGATACAGGCAGAACCAAAAAAGCCTATGTGGCAGGCACGCTGCAAAACGGCAGTTTTCGGCTGACCAATGCCATTACCAAACAAACCGTACTGGAAGGCCCTGTGTGCAATTGGGGCGAAAAATGGAACGAAAACTGGCACAGCATAGACCTTACCCCGGCAGATTTGCCCGGCGAATATACACTGGAGATTTTTGAAAACGGCGAGCTTGCCGCCAAAGCGGAAAGCCCGGTGCACATCGGCCGGGATATTCTGTGGAACCAATGCTGGCACGCCATTTCCTTTGCCCAGCTGGATGTGCGCGCCGCCAATTGCTACCCTGTGGGCGGCTGGCGCGACTGCGGCAGCGAACTGCAGGAAGTGAGCAGCCACATCATTATGCTGGATGCTTTGTGCGACCTGTGGACCGATGCCCGATTGCCGGAGTTTGAGCGGGAACATCTGCTGCAGCACATTCTGCGAGGCGCGGATTATATCCTCTGCTGCCAGCAGGAACACGGCGGCTTTGTACACGAGGTAAAGCACAACCCCAGTGTTTCTTTTGGCAACTGCGCCAATGCCGTGGCGGTGCTGGCCCGGGTAGCTGCCCTTGTAAAACACGCCTGCCCCGAAAAAGCCGTGCAATATCTCCACAACGCCCGCCGGGGGTACGACTTTGCCGTGACCCACGATTTCTTCAAAGAACAGACAGAAAATGAATCGCTGCAGATCACCCACGGCGCACCGGAAGGCATGGACCGCCCGCCAAACGCCCTGCGTACCCGCGATTTGCTCTCTCTTCTGGACGCGACCCTTTCGCTGCACAACGCCGGGGTACCCGGACTGGAAGACAAAGCCATCGCGCTGACGGAAGAGATCTTCTCCCGGCAGATACCGGAAGAAAAAGCGGAATACGGGCTGTACGGGCATTTCTACACCTACCCGGGGTACGAATTCTCTGAAAAAGCCAACTACCACTGCGGCGCATGGGATCTTCCCTACAAAAATTACAATCAGGGCGCCCACAAGCCCTATTGGGTGCTGCCGCTGTTTGAAATGACTACGCTCTTCCCCCGCCACCCCCGGGTTTCCGAATGGAAAAAAGCGCTGCACTCGTTTGCTTACGGTTTCTTCCTGCCGGCCTGCGGGCACAGCCCGTTCGGCATTCTGCCCGCGGGTGTATACACCGGGCAGGGTGTGCTGCACTTCAGCGGGTGGTACCACGGCCACGCTAAAATTTACGGCTACACCGCGGTTCTGGCGGCCCGTTTTTACAAAGAATGGAACGACCTGGCCTTTTTGGAACTGGCAGAAGCCAACCTGCAGTGGGTGGCCGGCCTGAACGTGCAAAACGTAAGCCTTGCGGTGGGCATTGGCGACCGCAGCGTGAAAGACTGGGATGCCCTGCGGGGCACCATCGTTAATGGCTTCGATGCTTCCAAACAGTTCAGCATTGCACCTGTAAGCAAAGAAACCGACCTGCCCACGTATCTTGATGACGAAGGCGGCATACACCACTGCGCCGGTTTTGTGGCCGGGCTGTGCGCCATGGGCACCCTATAAACAACAAAAAGACCTGCTCCAAAACGGAACAGGTCTTCTTTTTTATTTGTACAGGCTTTCGTCCAGCGGAATATCGTCGGCCATCAGCTCCACGCCGCCGGCGCGGCTGTAGATGAGCTCCACCACTTCTTTCATTTTGCGGGCGCTGCACAGCTGCACATCGGCATTGCCGATCTTGCCATCCACAATAGCACCGTAATAGCGGAACGCAGGCTCGAACTTGGGGAAATGTGCAGAAACATCGCCGGTTTTGGAGAAATCCAGCCAGCGAATCCAACGCTCTTTTTCTTCGCCGTTGGGGTAAATCAGGGTATACTTCGACGGTTCTTCCACCAGACGGTGAGCGAGCCCCAGCATATCTTCCACGCAATGCAGGTAAGTATTGCGGTTGTGGCCCACGCCCACCAACAGCACGTAGCCATCCTGCTCACAAAATTTACCGTAGCAGCCCCGGGCATCGGTCATGCTCTCCACCAGCTCATCGTCCTTTACAAATTCCTCGGCCAGGGCCTTATCGCCAAAGGCTTTCATGGAATGGGTGGGGTGCGCAGAACGCACACCATCCGGGCGGCCGGCGGCAATTCTGGGGAACGTACCGATGCAGGTATCGTCGGTGCGCATATCGTATACATTTGTGTGCCAGGTGTGGGTGGGCACGCAGAACAGCCCGCCGCCGGGGGTAAAGAACTCTACCAGCGCATCCAGCAGGGTATCGGCACCGCCTTCCACCGGGCCCACCGCCCGCAAAGAGGTATGCATGGTCACCAGGTGGCCTTTGGCGGCAGAAAAAGTCTCCAGCTGTTTCAAAATATCTTCTTTTGTAAACATAGTTTATTCCTCAAAACAATCGTAGGTCTTCAAAATGTATTCACCAATGTTGTAGAGCAAATCGACCGCCTGCTTTTTCAGTTCCACCGGCGGGCTCAGCAGGCGGGTCACGGTCTCGCCGTTGTGCTCCCATGCCTGGCGGTGGTAGGGAATATTCTGCTCGTGCAGCAGCGTATACGAGGCCTCAAAGGTAAAGTGGCCGTCGTAGTTCACATCCAGCAGGCCCTGCATCACCGAGTCGAAATTCACAATACCCGCAAACGGCCAGCTATGGTGGTGGGCGCTGTCGCCAAAGTTATCGGAAACATGCAGGCCCCACAGCTTATCGCCAATGGCGGTGATGTTCTCGTACTGGCCCAGCCGTTTTGCTTTTTGGTTGATATTGCCGTGGGCAATGTCCCAGCAGACACCCAGCAGCGGGTGGTCCATGTAGTCCGCAAACTCCCGCAGCTCTTTGCCGGTGGAAAGCGGATGGTGCATATAATTGTCCATGTTTTCCGTCAGCAGGGCAATGTTGTATTTTTCCGCCAGATCCAGCAGGTCGTTGTAGAACCGCTTGTTCTCCCGGTAAAATTCCGCAGCGGTGAACGATTCGTGCGGGCAGGCATGCACCACAATGCGGGGGATGGAAAGCACATGGGCGATCTCGATGGAGCGGCGGATGGCACGCACCACCACGGCGTAGTTTTCGTCCGTCAGTTCCTGGTAGGCGTTCAGGCAAGGCGAATGCGACACCAAAAATTCCACGCCGGCATCTTTTCCGGCATTGCCCCAGGCTTCGGCCAGGCGCTTCCAGCCGTCGTCGTCATCGCTCAGAAATTCCGGGATCGTCCCGGTCTGTTCCAGATTGATGTACTTGAATTTGGAACCCTTGAAATGCCGGATCTTTTCTTCTACCGTGTTCACATACCCGCTGAAATCACCGGTGGATGTAACCAGTTTCATATATTTTCCTCCACAAATCAAATGCCGATGGGGGCATCGGTGTACAGTGCTTCCTTGTATTCCGGCACTTCTGCCAGGCCAAGGGCAGGCGCGGTGCAGGCCAGCACTTTATTGGCCAAAGCCTCGGTGCCCATGGGGGTGTAATAGTGCACGGCATCGGAATGGGCTTCCTCCGGCAGAGCGGCAGAAACGGCGTACAGGTCGTTCACCTCAAAGCCGTATTTTTTCACCACTTCCACAGCGGCGGCGTTGTAGGCTTCAATGTCTTCGTTGTAGCGCTTGAAATCGGCACTCATCTTTTCAGAAAGCACCCGGGTGGAGGTGGCAAAGATCACCTTGGCATTGGGGCACAGCTTTTTGATGCGGATGCAGATGCGCTCGATATAATAAACGTACATTTCCAGCGGGGTGTGCGGATCTTCTCCGAACAGCCGCAGGTTATCCCACAAGCCGGCGTTCCAGTGGATCACATCCACGCCGTCATTGCCGGCAAGCTTCAGCCATTCGTGAAAAAACCGCAGCACATTGGCAGAAAAGCGGCAGTTTTCCCCGGGGAAAAACACCTCTGCCTTGCCTTCCAGCGTTTTTTTCACAGCTTTATCGTACCCCATGCGAATGGAATCGCCGATGAGCAGTAACTTTTTCATATCATTCACCACCGTCATAAAATATGCAGGCGCTGTCAGGTCTTCCCGCGCCCCGGGCAGCCGCCGTGTTTCTATCTTCAGCTTATTTTCTGTCCGCAGCCGGAACAGCACATCGTACAGCAGCGCCGGTTCCTGGTAACAATCCGCCGGTGCAAACAGCGGGCGTACCATTTTTTCAATCGCACTCATCCGGCTATCCTTCACCTGCCGCAGGAAAAGCTCATATACAGCCTGCCTGATTTCCTCCGTAACAGCCGCCACCGTGCAGGGTGGGGCCTCAAAGAGACGGGATTCCCGATGGTCGGCATAAATCTTACCGGAAGAAAGCACCGGCAGCCATTCGTATGCGCCGGCATCTTCCGGATGCGCCAGCGGCGTGCTGGCCAAATATGCTCCGTGGTCGGCATAGGCCACCGTCATGGGCATATTGATCCGCGCATAGGCAATGGCATTGGGTTCTGCAACCGAAAGCAGCAGACCCACGATCTCGGAAGGCATCTCACAAAAGGCGGTTTCAATGGCGTTTTGCGGATCTTCGCCTTCATCCAGTTTAGAGGAAATAAGCTGCGCCATCACATCGCTCATGTGCACACTCATACCGTTGGAAACCGTAGGATAACTCGCGTTCATCGGTGGCTCCAACGCCATGGTATAGCCCTCGTCCAGCAAATGGTCGGCAATAGTAGTGTAGGCAGGAACACGTTCTTTAAAAATCCCCGCCCAGCCATTGGCCACATAGGCACAGTTGCCGTTCCTTCCAATAAAAGGATGAGACCAGGCATCGCCTCCGCCGGACTTGGACCTGCTGTGGATGATGCCGATGTGTCCCGGCAGCTGCAGAGCGTTGGTCTTCTGCAGCAACGTATCCAGATCTCCTGTAATCTTCGCGTAATGGATCACGCCATCACACAGAGTGGCAATGCCGGTATAATAGCCACCGGCAAACGACTGCTGCCGGCGCATCATATCGATCAGAATAGGGGCCGCATCATGCTCACCCACATATCCCGCAATATTACACATCGTTCATCCTCCATATTCTGCCATCTTTACGTCTTTCTTCAGCCAAGAGTATAGCCCGCCACGGTCAGGGCATCGTCGGCGGCATCTTTTATTTTGCGGAAAGCAACCGTACGCTTTTCGCCCGGCAGCAGCGAGAAGTAATTATCTTCAAACACAAATTCGCCTTCCAGTTCCACCGCGTGCACGTAGCTTTCTGCCGTTACGGTTATGGTGTTTGCCGTTTGTTCTTCCACCTTTACAGCGCAGGGCACCAGCGGCAGCGCACCGTTTTTGTAGAAGGCACGATCGTGCGCTTTCTCGCCAAAGGCATCGCACAGCAGCACGGCATCTTCCGGCACAGCGTGCAGAGGCAGGGTATGCACCACCGCAGAAGCCGCCGCGAGAGCGGTCACTGTGGTTTCTTCCAGTTCGGTCACCCGGCCGTTCTGCAGGTAAGAAAGCACCAGCCGCACATTCATATCTTGCAGCGTATCGTTGCACAGATGGATCTCGTAGCGGTCTGTTTTATGCACAGAAGCAAGCAGCCCGGCGGCGCAGCGCTTAAAGCTGTAGAAAGAAGCCTTGGGCTTGCAATAGTAATCTACAAATGCCCAGCCAGAAGAAGCCGGCCAGCAGTCGTTCCACATCCAGTACACCACACCGTTGCAGAAGCCCCGGTTGCGGCGGATATTCTCCAGCGTAATGCGTACCCACTCGTATTGCAGGTATTTCATTTTGAAGAAGCGGTCTGCGCCATCCGTAAACGTGCCCAGCACTTTCCGCGATACCTGCCGCAGGGTCTCAAACAGCGGTTCGGAAAGAGCCGGGTTGCTCTTGGTGTGGTACTCCCACATAGCCAAATCGCCAAAAATATCTTCTTCGGTCATCATATGCTTTAAAGAGGAGAGGCTCACCGCGCCCAGGGTGGGTTCTTCTGCAATAAAGCGGGCCAGGTACTGGGCAAAATGCTCTTTATAGTCCTTCATATCACTGTTGTACAGGTACGGCAGAATAGAGCAGCCCAAATACTGGGTGTTGTGGGTGGTACCCACGGTTTTGGAAGCATAGAACTTGCCGCCGCAGGGGCTGGAAAGCATGAACCGGCGACGGGGATCCAGCCGCATCAGCGCAGGCAAAATTCCCTGGTGAATGGCGGTGCGGCCGTGGTAATCTTCGGCTTCATCGTCGCCCGTCACGGCGTTTTCGTTATCACCGGACCACCACATAAGGCAGGGGTGGTTGCGCAGGGCATAGGCGGCATATTCCGTTTCTTTCCGCAGGTTTTCAATAAAGGCGGGGTCTTCTTCCGGGTAATGGCCGCAGGCCATCAAAAAGTCCTGGGTCACCAGAATGCCCAGCCGGTCGCATTCGCTGTAGAAATGCTGTTTTTCAAAATTGCCGCCGCCCCACACGCGCAGCATATTCAGGCCGCTTTCTTTGGCAAGCTCCAGCAGCTCGGTGATCTTCTCATCCGTTTCCGCACTGGGGAAAGGCTCGCTGGGCACCCAGTTGGCACCCTTGCACAGCACGGGCACATCGTTTACCAAAAGCTGGAAACCGGAGAACTCCTCGTTTTTATCGTAGGCTTCTCCGCTGGCAGAATCCTTGATTTCCAGGCACTTATTGTAATACTCGCTGCCCGGTTCGTCCGGTTCCTGCAAAACGCGCACCGTGCGAATACCAAAGGTGTATTCCTTTCCGCACAGGCGCAGGGTATACAGGGGCTGTTCCCCAAAGCCGGCCGGGTTCCACAACCGGGCGTTTTTCAGATCAATATACTCTTTCAGCATACTCTCCCGGCGGAACCACCGATGACGATACACCATGTTTCCATCGGGATCCAGAATTTCCATTTCCGCATAGCCGCCGGCTTCGTTGGTGTAGCGCTGACCGGCAGCGTTGACGGCGATGCAGCCCGCATTCGCGGCGCTGGAGAGGGAGCGGCTCACGCCGTTGTACCAGGTGGCGAGGGCATGGAAGCCGCAGATGTCCATGTGCTTGGCGACAGCGCCCGCTTCGAGGGCCATTTCAAGACCGGAGCCGTCGTTGCCGATGCTCACGTCGTAGCCGTTGTTTTCGTAGCCGGGCTTATACTTTGCGACCAGCTCCTTGTTGGCGAGATAGCCGCCGGTGGCCATGATGACGGCGTCGGCCTTGATCTCGTATTCCACACCTTCATACTCGGCCTTGATGCCGACGACGGAATCGCCGTCCGTCAGCAGCTCGGTCGCCTTGGTGTTGAGGCGGTATTCGCCGCCGTTGGCGTCGAGATATTCCTTCATGGACTTGATCATGCTCCACGCAACACGGGAGGTGTTGGCGCCGTAGTGCATGCCCACACCGAAGGTCACCACGAACTCGGTGCCC
>JAFYOA010000097.1 GCA_017547865.1 Clostridia bacterium | reverse complement strand
GGTATCGACCGGCTGTACCTGCCCTATTATCAAAGTGATCTGGAGCGCGGTGTTCCTGCCGAAGAACTGGATGAGCTCTTCCGTTTTTTCTTCCTGCATTTTACCGCAACCAAGCGCTTTGCGCAGCAGCCCTTTACCCTTGGCGGCAGCACCTGCAATGGGGAAGACCGATGCAATGCGTTAACTTACCGTATTCTTGATATATACGACAAACTGAACATATACGATCCCAAGATTCATCTTCGCTACCACAGGGGGATCGATAAGCGTATTTTGCAAAAAGTGGTTTCGATGATCCGCAGCGGCCACAGCAGCATTTGCATGATCAACGATGCCGCCGTATTTGCCGGTTACGAGCGGTTTGGAATCCCAAAAAGTGATGCCCAGAATTATGTGCTTCTCGGCTGTTACGAACCAATCATCATGGGCCTTGAAGAAGGCGAAATCGGAACCGCCTGGCTTAATATGGTGAAGGTGATCGAGTTTGCCATAAATGGGGGACAGGATCTTTCCACCGGTCGGCAGTCCGGTCTGAAAACCCCAACCGATATCCAAAGCTTTGAGGAATTTTTTGAAATCTTCCTGCATCAGCTGGATGACCAGATTGACTTTACCGTTGATTTTGCGCAGAAACAGGGCGAATACAGCACGCAGTTCAATCCTTCGCCCATTTATTCCAGTACATTCCCCGTTTGCCTGGAAAAAGGCGTGGATGTACACGAATACCCGCTGAAATATAATAATATGGGCCTGAAGCTGTTCGGTATGGCAACGGTGATCGATTCGCTGGCTGCCGTAAAAAAATACGTCTTCGATCAAAACGAAATCTCGCTTGCCGAAATGCGGAAAGCCCTTTGCGCAAACTGGGCCGGTTACGAAGATCTGCGGATGCGAATCTCCAATGATACCGACAAATACGGCAACAACCGTACGCTTTCCAATACATTGCTTACCCGCCTTACAGAGCATCTCCGGCAGAAGTATTGCGGCCTGAAGCTGAAACGAGGCGGACATTTGCGCCTTGGCCTGGATTCCATCGATATTTGCATGCTGATGGGAAAAACAACTTCCGCAACGCCGGATGGAAGATTTGCAGGTGAGCCTACTTCCAAAAATCTGTGCGCATCGGTCGGAAAGGATTTCGGCGGCATTACCGCGTACCTGCAAACGCTCCTGAACATCGATTCTTCTGCCTTTATTAACGGCGCCCCCTGTGATTTTGTGCTGCATCCCTCTGCGGTTGAAGGGGAGAAGGGTCTGCAGGCGTTTATCACTTTGGTCGAGATCTTTTTTGCCAATGGCGGTTTTGCACTGCAGGGTAATGTGTTCAACCACGAAATGCTGAAGGCAGCACAGGAAGAACCGGAAAAATACGCAACACTTCAGGTGCGCGTCTGCGGCTGGAACGAATACTTTGTAAAACTGAACAAAGAGGCCCAGGATATGTTTATCAAACAATGTGAGGGGAAAAACGGATGATCTTCTCAATTAAACCCTTCGAAATTCACGACGGTGACGGGATCCGCACAACAGTCTTTTTTAAAGGCTGCCCGCTGCGGTGCAAATGGTGCCATAATCCGGAGTCGTTTTCCTTTAAAAAGGAAATGCTGTTTGATCATGCCGCCTGCCGTTCCTGTATGCGCTGTGTCTCACTGTGTGCGGCCAATGTCATTCAGAATGGAAAACACGTTTTTATTCGCGAAAACTGTACCCTGTGCGGCAAATGCCGGGATATTTGCCAAAACCATGCATTTTCGCTCTGCGGCCAGGATTTAACCGCCGATGAGATTGCCGAAGAAGTGTGCAAGGACGAACTGTTTATGAAAGGCAGCGGCGGCGGTGTAACCTTTTCCGGCGGCGAACCGCTTGTGCAGGTTGATTTCTGTATAGAGATTGCAGAACGTTTGAAAAAGCATGACCTCAACATTGCTATTGATACCAGCGGATACGTTGACCGCGAGAGCATTCAAAAGATCATTCCATATGCCGATATGTTTTTGTTCGATATCAAGGCGATGGACGAAGAGGTGCACATGGCCTGCACCGGCGTTTCGAACAAACGGATTCTGGAGAATATACGGTATGTGGATTCTCTTGGTATACCGATGGAAATACGGTACCCGTATGTTCCCGGGATGAACGACGGCGAAGCGGAGAAAATCGCGGAGTTTGTAAAGTCTTTGCATCATGTAAAAGCTGTTCGGGTTTTGCCGTACCACAATTACGCGGTGGGAAAATACGAATCGCTGGATCTTTGCTATCCCTTGCCGGAGATTCCCCAACCTACCCGGGAAGAAATTCTCGCTGCAGTTGAGATTTTTAAAAGAAACGGCGTTGATAACGCTGCTGCATACTGAATCGTAAACATCCGTCTCCGAACCGGGGGCGGGAGTTTTGTTTGCTGCTTTTTGGAAAAAGCTTATCCGATCATCCAGTGCCGGGGGCTCTGGTGAACCGGGTGCTGCGGGTTCGTTTTTTGCAAAACGACGTTGACTTTGCGGAAGAATTGCGGTATTCTTGTGGTGCTGTTGAATCCAATATTCAATGATTCCCCCGCATAAGGAGGGACTGAAACGATGAACGAAATTACGCAGAAAGTATTTGGTGCTATGCTGGCAGTGCAGCGTTACCCCTGGGAGCAGGGTGTGGCGGCACAGGCGGCATACGAAGCTGGTGTGGAAAGCGTTTGGGTCGCCATGGCTCATGAGGCGATTCTCCGCAGAGGGGATGACGGCCGTCTCGCCACAAAAAACAGCAATGTCTCGGTGACCGACCCGGCTGCCAATGGAGAAGTTTGCTGGCGCGCCTGGGAACTGACCGGCGACGAGTTCTATAAAGACGGTGCGCAGAAGATGTACGATTACCTGATGAATGCCGCGCCCCGTACGCCCGATGGGATTATCTACCACAATAATGTCACCTTTGACCAGCATTTTACCTCTGCCCAGCTTTGGGTGGACAGCTGCTACATGGCGCCGCCTTTTCTTGCCGTGATGGGCAATGTGGAAGAAGCGGTGAAGCAGCTGCGGGGTATGTTCCGCTATTTGCAGTGTGAAGAAACAAAGGTGCTTTTTCATAATTACGATGTGGGTTCCGGTAAGTTTGTCCGTCGGCTGCGCTGGGCTACCGGCAACGGCTGGGCGCTGATGGGCATTGCCCGTGTTGCCATAGAGGCCAAAAAGCGGGGCATGGCGGATGCGTACAATGAACTGATCGCCATGGGCAATGAACTGCTGGATGCCATGCTGCGATATCAACAGCCGGATGGCCGCTTCCTGGATATTATGGACGACAAAAACTCTTTTGTGGAAGGCACCGCCGCCATGATGATGAGTGTGTATATTTACCGCGGCGTTATGGAAGGTTGGCTGGGGAAAGAGTACCTTATGCATGCAGAAAAGGCCTTTTCCGCCGTGACGGCCGATATTGACCGTTTTGGTATTTTGCGGCATGTGTGCGGTTGCCCGCATTTTGTTGAAGAGGGTACTTCCTGCGAAGCGCAGGCAAGCTATGTGATGGCTGCCGCCTGGCGGGAAAGAGCCATGACCCTGTGATTTTTGTGCCGGCGCAGCGTGCTTTGTTTTGAATCTTCTTTTGAAAAAGCAGCTATGTGCAATTTGATGGAATCGTGTCGAAATTGAGAGATTTATTTAACAAAATTCTCAATTGACATTTGACGGCCGGGCTGATATCCTATACTCGTATTATTATTGTGAAAATGTTTACAAATACCCGTCTGTATCAAACGATGTGGATTTGAGTGTTTTTGCAAACAAATGGGCCGAAGCATTCGCTTTTCCGTGCCCAAAATCCCGTATCTCAACCCAAAAAGGGTTATGATAAAAAATAGTTAGGAGAGAAAAACAATGAAAAAAATCATCGCTCTGCTTCTCGTCCTGGTTATGGTGTTTTCTTTGGCTGCTTGCAGCGAAGGCACCGGTAAAACCGAAAAGTCCAATTTCAAGGCCGGTTTTATTTTCCTGCACGATGAGAACTCCACCTACGACCTGAACTTCCTGAACGCCACCAAGGAAGCCTGCGAGGCTCTTGGCGTCGAGTACGTTGTTAAGGTCAACATTCCCGAATCCGAAGCTTGCTACGATGCCGCCGCCGAACTGGTTGACGAAGGCTGCACCTACATCTTCGCCGATTCCTTCGGCCACGAGCCCTACATGCTGCAGGCTGCCAAGGAATTCCCCGATGTTCAGTTCTGCCATGCTACCGGTACCCAGGCTCACACTGCCGGTGTTGCCAACTACCACAACGCTTTCGCTTCCATCTACGAAGGCCGTTTCCTGGGTGGTGTTGCTGCCGGTCTCAAGCTGAATGAAATGATCGCCAACGGCGAATTCACCGCTGAAGAAGCCAAGGTTGGCTACATCGGTGCTTTCCCCTATGCCGAAGTTATCTCCGGTATGACCTCTTTCTACCTGGGCGTTCGCTATGTTTGCCCCACTGCCACCATGGATGTGACCTTCACCAACTCCTGGTATGATCCCACCCTGGAGCAGGAAGGCGCCATCAAGCTCATCAACAACAACTGCAAGCTGATCTCTCTGCATGCTGACTCCATGGGTGCTCCCACCGAGTGTCAGAACAATGGCGTTCCCTTCGTGTTCTACAACGGTTCCGCCAAGGATGCCTGCCCCGAGACCTACATTGTTGCTTCTTACATCAACTGGGCTCCTTACATGACCTACTCCATGAAGGCTGCCATGAATGGTGAGACCATTGCTGCCGACTGGATCGGCACTCTGGAAAACGGCGGCGTTGCCCTGAAGGAACTCAACGAAGCTGTTGCTGCCGAAGGCACCGCTGAAAAGCTGGAAGAAGTGAAGGCTGCTCTGCTGGATGGCTCTCTGAAGGTTTTCGATACCTCTACCTTCACCGTGAACGGCCAGACCCTGGAAAGCTACCTGGCTGACGTTGACGATATGGGCGACTTTGCTCCCGAAACCGAGGCTATCTCTGAGGGTTACTTCCACGAGTCCGAGTATCGCTCCGCTCCTTATTTTGACATGTTCATCGACGGTATCACCAACCTCGATGCCTAAGAAACTGGCTGGGAAGCCCTGTGCAAACAGGGCTTCCTTACAAAGTTGTAAAGGGTAACCCAGTGATCATTTCAACGCTGAGTTACCCTTTGTTACTTTGCATTCTACGAATTACTATACTAAAAAAGAACGGGAGGATGAAGTTTTTGGAGACGAAAGTTGCCGCAGTTAAAATGCGAAACATCACCAAAACATTTGGATCCGTTGTTGCCAACGATAAGGTATTTCTGGATATTTACAAGGGGGAGATTATGGCCCTGCTGGGTGAAAACGGCAGTGGTAAAACAACCCTGATGAATATGCTTTCCGGTATTTACTTTCCCGATGAAGGCGATATATTCATCAATGACAAAAAGGTAATCATTCGTTCCCCGAAAGATGCTTTCGATCACGGCATCGGTATGATTCACCAGCATTTTAAACTGGTGGATGTGCTGACTGCGGCGGAAAATATCATTCTTGGCCTGGAGGGCAAACTGGATTTCAAGGCTGCAACGGAAAAGATCCGTCAGATCTGCGATGCGTATGGCTTTGATATTGATCCCAATCAGAAAATTTACGATATGTCTGTTTCGCAGAAGCAGACCGTCGAGATCGTGAAAGTTCTTTTCCGCGGCGCGGATATTCTGATTCTGGATGAGCCCACCGCCGTGCTTACTCCTCAGGAGACCGATAAGCTGTTTGCGGTGCTCCGCAACATGCGCGACGACGGTAAGGCCATCGTGATCATCACCCATAAGATGCACGAGGTGGAGGGTCTCTCCGACCGTGTGGCAATTCTTCGCCACGGCTGTTTTGTGGGCGATATGCTGACCAAAGACACCAACGCCCAGGAAATGACCAATATGATGGTGGGCCATGCGGTTACACTGAATATTACACGCCCCGAACCGGTTGACCCCAAGCCCCGTATTGAGGTAAACGGTCTGACGGTTCGTTCTGTCGATGGTATTCTGAAGCTGCAGGATGTTTCTTTCACCGCAATGAGCGGCGAGATCCTCGGTATTGCCGGCATTTCCGGCAGCGGCCAGAAGGAACTGCTGGAATCCATTGCCGGTCTGCAGCCGGTGGAAAGCGGTTCTGTTGCTTACATCAACGATGACGGTACCAGGGAAGAGCTGCTTGGCAAGGATCCGCTGAGCATCTCCGAAATGGGCATTACCCTTTCGTTTGTGCCCGAGGACCGCCTGGGCATGGGCCTGGTGGGCGGTATGGACCTGGGTGACAACATGATGCTTCGTTCTTTCCGAAAGGGCAAAGGCTTCTTTACGGACCGCAAGAGCCCCCGGAAGCTTGCCAAAAAGATCGTGGAAGAACTGAATGTGAAGACCCCCAGCATTGATACCCAGGTGAGAAAGCTTTCCGGCGGTAACGTGCAGAAAGTTCTGGTTGGCCGCGAAATTGCCTCGGCACCCAAAGTGCTGCTGACCGCTTATGCTGTAAGAGGCCTTGATATCAATTCCTCTCATACGATTTACGACCTGATCAACCGCCAGAAGCAGGAGGGTGTCGCTGTTGTTTATGTCGGCGAAGATCTCGACGTTCTTCTGGAACTTTGTGACCGTATTCTTGTGCTTTGCGCCGGCAAGGTGAGCGGTATTGTTCCCGGCAGGGGTGCAAAGAAGAGAGACGTGGGTATGATGATGACCCGCCTTGGAGGAAACAACAATGAATAAGACAAAACAGCCTCTTTTTCATATTGTTAAGCGCGGCGAAATGCCATGGTATTACACCTGGTGCATTCGTGCGGCGGCCATTGTGGCTGCACTTATCTGCTGCGGTCTGATCAGCACCCTGGTGACTGCTGAAAATCCCATCCGGATTTTTGGTACTATTTTTGAAGGTTCTTTCGGTTCCAGCCGTAAGTTTATGGTTTTGCTGCAGAATACCGCCATGCTGCTCTGCGTGGCACTGGCGCTTACCCCGGCCTTTAAAATGCGCTTCTGGAACATTGGCGGCGAAGGCCAGGCTTTGGCCGGTGCACTTGCTGCGGCTGCCTGCATGATCCTGATGAAGGATCAGTCCAATTGGGTGGTTATTCCCTGCATGGTGATCACCAGTATTTTTGCAGGTGCTGTTTGGGGTGCCGTTCCGGCTTTCTTTAAGGCTAAATTCGGCACCAACGAAACGCTGTTCACCCTGATGATGAACTACGTTGCAACCCAGCTGGTGGCTTATTTCTCTGTGGTTTGGGAAAACCCCAAGGGCTCCGGCAGCATCGGTGTTATCAATCCCCTTTCCAAAGTGGGCTGGTTCCCCGAAATCCTGGGCTCCAAATATGCGCTGAATATTATCATTGTCGGCCTGGTGACCGTGGGTATGTACGTTTACCTCAATTACACCAAGCATGGTTATGAAATTTCTGTGGTGGGCGAAAGTGAGCGCACTGCAAGATACATCGGTATCAAGGTGGAGAAGGTTGTGATTCGCACCATGCTGATCTCCGGTGCCATCTGCGGTCTGGCCGGTCTTCTGCTGGTGGGCGGCACCAACCATACCCTCAATGCAGCCATTGTGGATGGCCGCGGTTTTACCGCCGTTATGGTCTCCTGGCTGGGTAAGTTCAACCCCATCTGGATGATCCTGACCAGCTTCCTCCTGGTGTTCCTCGGCCGCGGTGCCGGCGAAATCGCCACCGACTTTGGTCTGAATGCCTCCTTTGGTGATATTCTGACCGGTATCATCCTGTTCTTTATCATCGGCTGTGAGTTCTTCATCAATTATAAAATCAGCCTGACCAAGGCTGCTAAAAAGGAGGAAAAGTAACCATGTTTGAAGCAATTCTTTCTTTCCTTCCTCGTGCCATTGCCCAGGGTATTCCGCTGCTGTACGGTTCCACCGGTGAAATCATTACGCAGAAGTCTGGCAACATGAACCTCGGTATTCCCGGCGTTATGTATGTTGGCGGTATTTGCGGCGTGATCGGTGCTTTTCTGTATGAACAGAGTCTGCCGTCTCCCGAGGCCATCAATCCTGTGCTGGCCGTGCTGATTCCCACGCTTTTCTGCCTGGTCGGCTCTCTGCTGATGGGACTTCTGTACTGCTTCCTGACCGTTACACTGCGTTCCAACCAGAATGTGACGGGTCTGGCCATGACCACCTTCGGTGTGGGCGTTGGTAACTTCTTCGGCGGCTCTTTGATCAAGCTGACCGCCAGCGAAGTTCCCTCCATCGCTCTGGGCCGCACCAGCGTGTTCTT
>JAFYOA010000096.1 GCA_017547865.1 Clostridia bacterium | reverse complement strand
CCCACGCCTGGGATATCCCGGGGCTTTCCCGCGGTTCTGCCAAGCTGCTGGATTTTGCCGGTGTGATGAAAAAACTGATGGCTTTTGCCGAAGATGAGCAGCATTCCATTTCCGATCTGTACGAAGAAATTCTGGAGCACATCGATTATAAGATGTACCTGCACAGCGAAGACCCGGAAGGTGCGGACGACCGCATTTCCAACGTGGAAGAACTGCTTTCCAACATCCGTCGTTACGAAGAAGAAAACGAAGAAGCTACCCTGGGCGGTTTCCTGGAGGAAGTTGCCCTGCTGACCGATATTGATAACTACGATGCCGGTGCCGATACCGCCGTGATGATGACCATTCACTCCGCCAAGGGCCTGGAATTCCCGGTGGTGTTCCTGCCCGGTATGGAAGAAAATATCTTCCCCGGTATGCAGTCTGCTTACGACCCCAACGAGGTGGAAGAAGAGCGCCGCCTGGCCTATGTGGCCATTACCCGTGCCCGGGAAGAACTGGTGCTGCTCAGCGCCGAATCCCGTATGATCTTCGGTACCACCCAGCGCAACCATGTTTCCCGCTTTATTACGGAGATTCCGGAGGAACTGGTGAACCGTGAATCCGGCCGCGAACTGCTCCGCCAGCGTATGGCCCAGCAGATTGCCGCCCGCAATGCCGCTACCCAGCAGGCCGCCGCGGCTGCCGCCAACCCCAACCTGCCCCAGAAGAAGCGCCGCCCCGTGGTGGATGTGGCTGTGGCCGGCGGGTTTACTTCCAACCAGAAACAGGCCACCGTGCTGCAGCATTTCCGTGTGGGCGATTCCGTTGCCCACAAGACCTTCGGCACCGGTATGGTGGTTTCCGCTACCCCCATGGCCAACGATACCCTGCTGGAAGTCAGCTTTGAAAAGGTGGGCACCAAAAAGCTGTTTGCCAACTTTGCCAAGCTGAAAAAAGTGTAAATCACAATATCTCAAGAAAAGACCTGTCCGAGCGGCAGGTCTTTTTTGCATGCAAAATGCAAAAAGCTCCCCGCTTTGGGGAGCTTTCGTGCCTTTAATTCAGCTTTTCGCCGTTTACGGTGATGACTGCATCTTTCAGCAGTTTGGCCGCCGGGCCAATGTGCACCGGCTTGCCGCTGGCGCAGGTGAGGCCGGTGATGGTCACCGATTCGCTGGGCTTGTAGGGGAAGGGTCTGGGATCGGAGATCACAATGTTCGCGCCGGCCACGGGGGCTTCCGGGTCGCTGAACAACTGCAGACCTTCGTAATTTGCCGGGGTATTGCTGTCTTCAACGTGCAGGTTTTCAATGGTAAAGCTTTCGGGCATGTGGCAAGGGTAGCCAAAATCGTGCATGCCGCTGTTGGTAATGCCGAAGAGCTTCGGTTCGCACTCGCGGCCGCAGTTGGGCACCCAGGTGCAGTTCTTCACCGTTACGGTGCCTTCCCAGTTACTGCCGTAGTCATCGCGGAAGCAAATCAGGTTGTGGCCGTATACCGTGGTGTTTTCCACAATCATTTCGCCCCGGCCAATGGCGTTCAGGCCTTGGTGGCCCATCTGGCTGTTACGGATGACGTACTTGCCGGAAACACCCATGTGCGCATCCAGACGGGAGAAGATACAGTCTTCCACCACCATATTTTTGCAGAAATTGCTGCCGATGATGCCCCAGCGGGTGTTGTCGGTAATTCCGTTGATCTTGCAGTTTTTGCAGGTGTAGTCCACCACGCTGTTGGCGTTCAGATCGTAGGAGCCCATGGGAACCGGCAGGTTCGCCGCGCCGATGGTCCAGAAGATCTTGTGGCCGGTGAAGAAGCAGTTCTGAATGGTGATGAACGCTAGGTTCACGCAGGAAATAAAGCCGGTGTAGGGAGCGCCGTGGGAAATTTCTCCGGCAACGTGGTGAATGATGCCGTCGATGGTGGTATTGGAACGCTGGATCTCAATGTTGCGCTCGTAGTAATCGTAGGTGGAGGCATCCCGGTTGGCGATGGTGGTAAACACGCCTCCCTTCAGGGTGAGAACGGTGTCATCGATGGGACGTGCTTCCACGGACGTAATGGTGTCGTGGTTCCAGTCGATGGGGCCGTAGGTGGAACCGTCACGACGAAGCACAAAGGTATCCCGGGCGGGGTAACCGTCGCTCTGGTTCAGGCCAAGGCGGCGGAAGTGGCGCACGTTATCGTTGTATACGGTCACCACGCAGTCATTGGTGGGGTGAACGTCCAGCTGTTTCTGGTCGCGGCTCAGCTTTTCAATGTGAATGGTCTCCTGGGGCAGGGTGGAGCGCACAATAAAGCAGGGCGTTTTGTTGTCTTCCACCGCGCGGTCATCAATGGTGAAGCGGGTGGTGTTCCAGTCAACATCGGTCTCAATGTAGGCGGGCATGGCCTTGGGGCCGATATAGTAGTGGGCATCGTGCTTGGTTTTTACGGGCAGCTTGTGCTCGTTGGCATAGGCGTGGGCGGCCACAATGGCAGCGGTGTCATCGGTCTCGCCGTCGCCCACGGCACCAAAGTCTTCGTAGTTTACGTATTTTTTCAGGTCAGTCATGGTAGAACCTCAAAATCAAATGGTAGTGTAAAGAAAACAAATGTAGGTGAGGGTGCGGAAGTAGGTGGTGTATGTAAGTTATTTACGGGGAAAACCTTACTTGCAGGTTTTCCCCGCACCCCTTTCGAACGCTTCTGTGGCAAAGGTGTTCCGACCATTGCGATGGTCGGGTCAGGACGTTGCCCCGACACCCTACAACTTTTGAAAAAGTTGACAAAACTTTTATGCTATTGGGGACGCAATAACTTATTAAAGCGTTCAGTTCAGCTTTTCGCCGTTCACTT
>JAFYOA010000095.1 GCA_017547865.1 Clostridia bacterium | reverse complement strand
TTCGCATCCTCTGCGGTGCGCTCGCCAATGATCAGGCTGTACTTGCGGCGCACATAGCGAGTGATCGCTTCGTTAAACGCATCACCGGCCACAGGAATGGAATCTGCAATGGCAATGCCATTGAGAGAAAGCATAGCCATATCGGTGGTACCGGCGCCAATATCCACCACAAAATTGCCGTGTGGAGCAGAGATTTCCACTCCGGCGCCCATGGCAGCCGCCACAGGTTCTTCAATCAGGCACACCTTACGGGCACCCGCAGAGCAAATGGCATCCACCACGGCGCGCTTCTGCACCTCGGTAATGCCGCAGGGCACGCTTACCACCACCCGGGGCAACAGCATGCGGCTGGTTGCGATCTGCTTAACAAAATGCCGGATGATATGTTCTGTCATGGAAAAATTGGAGATAACGCCCCCAATGACGGGACGGATGATCTCCACACGCTCCGATGTGCGCCCCAGCATGGCATAGGCCTCTTTGCCAACAGCGATCACTTCCTCGCGGAACGTATCGTATGCCACCACAGCGGGAGATTTGGTCACAATGCCTCTCCCTTGTGCGTAAATTTTTAACGTTGCGGTGCCCAAATCCACCGCCATATCAATGCCTGCCATTCGGTTCCTTCCTTTCCCGTTCTTCCTTTTTCACCGGGCACAAAATTGCCCGCAAACACACATATTTTCTTCTATTATATCGAAAACGGCCCGGGTTTTCAACCTGCGGGTCGTTTTTTGCGGAAAAACTTATTTCCAATTATTTTTTATTTGCGCTGGCGGCGCACACGGCTTCCACCCGGGCGGCACCGGCTTCGTACAGGGTGCGGGTGCACTCGCACAGGGTGGTACCGGTGGTTACAATGTCATCCACCAAAAGAATCCGCTTTCCCTGCACCTCTTCCAGCGGGAGAAACGCACCCTTCAGGTTGACCAGGCGCTCCTCACGGCCCAGGGTATGCTGCACCTTGGTATCTTTGCGGCGGCGCAGCAGCGGCCGGCAGGGCAGTCCCAGCACGGCAGCGGTGCGCTTGGCCAATTCTCCGGCATGGTCAAAACCCAGCGCTTTTGCCCTCCCGGGGCGGCTGGGCACAGAAGTCACCAGATCGAATCCACCGGCGAGTTTTTCTTCGGCCAAGCAGGCCATGGCGGCCCCCAGTGCATCCCGGGCATCCACCACACCGTCGAATTTATAGTGATTGAGTGTATTCTCAAGTTTTTCGTAATCCCACACAGCCGCAGTGGTCAGCACCCGGCTTTCTTTTGTCATGTGAATTTCAAACCGCCGCAGGGTAAAATCTTCGTACAGTTTCTTTTCACAAGTCGTGCAGAACAACCGGCGAGGCAGCAAGGCTTCGCCGCAGCAGGGGCAGCGGGCCGGAAACAGCAAAAACCGCAGCCGCCGGACAAAATTCAGCGGGCGTTCAGGCAAAGGGCGCATCGTTTTTGTTCTCTCCCATCAGGAATTTCAGCAACGCGGAAAAACGCCGGGTACGCTTGTCGTTGTTCACCATGCGACGCACGTTTTCCGGCTGGCCAATGAGGATCAGCGTGGATTTGGCGCGGGTAACGCCGGTGTAAAGCAAATTGCGGTAGCTCAGCTGGGGCACCGTGCCCAGTACAGGAATAATCACCGCCGGGAACTCGTTGCCCTGGCTTTTATGAATGGTGGCGGCATAAGCCAGTTCCAGGGAATTCAGCGCATGCTCCACTTCGTACAGCACATAGCGGTCATCCACCAGCACCACCATGTTGCCGGCGTGTTTGTCTATGGTCAATATTGTGCCAATATCCCCATTGAACACACCCTCGCCCGCGGTACCGTCCACCCGGCTCCAGGGCAGGTTGTAGTCGTTGCGGGTCTGCATCACCTTGTCGCCTTCCCGCAGAATCATACCGTTGGCACTTACCTGTTCCTTCTTTTTGTCTTCCGGGTTCAACACCGCCTGCAGGCGTTTATTCAGCTCGTAAATGCCCAAATCGCCCTTTCTGCCCGGGCAAAGCACCTGGATATCCTCAAAGGCGGAATAGCCGTATTTGCCCGGCAAACGGGCAGAATAAAGGCTTACAATGGTCTCGGCGGCAGCCATGGGGTCGGCTGCACGCATAAAGAAAAAGTCGCTGTCCACCCGGGTGAGTTCCGGCATTTCGCCCCGCACAATGGCATGGGCGTTGGTAACGATCAGGCTTTGCTGGGACTGGCGGAAGATCTCCTTCAGTTCCACCGTGGGGAACAAACCGGAGGCAATGAGGTCGCCCAGCACATTGCCGGCGCCCACACTGGGCAGCTGGTCGCTGTCGCCCACCAACACCAGGCGGCAGCCCAGGGGCAAAGCGCGCAGCACGCCTTCGAACAGTTGGGAATCCACCATGGAAAGCTCGTCGATCACCAGTGCATCGCATTCCAGCGGGTTGTGGTCGTTGCGAATAAATACCGGCAGGTCTTTTTCATCCCAGTCCACCTGCAGCATACGGTGAATGGTCTTGGCCTCTTCCCCGGTGAGCTCGCTCATACGCTTGGCGGCACGGCCGGTGGGGGCCGCCAGCATCACCTCTTCGCCCCGCTCCTTCAAAATGCGGATGATGGCGTTCAGCGTGGTTGTTTTGCCGGTGCCGGGGCCGCCGGTGAGGATCAGCAGACCCTTATCCAAAGCGCAGCGAATGGCCTCCCGCTGCTTCTCTGCATAGGCAAAGCCGTTTTCCCGCTCCACGCGGGCAATTTCATCTTCTACACCCACAATTTGCTGGGGCGGGTACTGCAGCAAAATCTGCAGCCGTTCGGCGGCGTAAGACTCTGCCCGATATAACTTGGGCAGGAAAATGAAATCCCGCTCCAAAAATTTCTCGTTGATCAAAACACCGCTGCGGCACTGTTCCACCAGGGCTTCCATAGCCTGGTCTTCTTCCACGCCCAGCAGCCCCGCCGCTGCGGGAATCAGCTTATCCACCGGCAGGCAGGTGTGGCCGTTGTTCAAATTATGGCGCAGCACATGCACAATACCCGCGCACACCCGGCCGGTATCGTCCGCCGGGCGCTCCATCGAAGCCGCGATGGAATCGGCGCAATCAAAGCTGATTTCCAGCGCTTCGTCGCACAGGCAATAGGGATTTTCCCGGATCATATCGATGGATGCCGGGCCGTAGTACTTCCAGATGCGCACGGCATCCTCCGGGTTGATGCCGAAATTTCCCACATACAGCAGCAGCTCCCGAATCCCGTTCACGTTGTTCAGTTCCTCGGAGATCTGCTTTGCCTTCTCTTTGCTGATGCCTTTGATGGCACACAGGCGCTCCGGCTCGTTGGCGATCACATCCATGGCGTTTTCGCCAAAAAGCTCAATGATCTTTCCCGCCGTGGCCGGGCCAATGCCTTTTACAGCGCCGGAGGAAAGATACCGCAGCATGGCCGCTGCCGTAGCAGGGCGGCTGTGCTCAAAGGTCTGGGCTTTCAGCTGCGGGCCAAAGGTGGGGTGGCTGCTCCAGGTGCCGTAAATGTGCAGCTCTTCCCCGGGGCTTACAAAGGGAAAGGTGCCCACCACCGTCACCAGACCATCCCCACAGGAAAGTTCCAGCACCGTATATTGATTTTTTTCATTGCGGAACACGATGTGCTCCACGGTACCGGTCACTTCGACCATGGGTTCTTTTGCCACGTTGTTCTCCTTCAGCACAGGGCGAGGATCGCCTTGCGGGCTTCTTCTTCCGTAATTTCCATAGAATACACATCGTCTCCAAAGCACATCATTTCGCCAATGCCTTTTTGGAAGACGAACCGCAGCTTGCCGCCGCGCACTTTTTTATCGGTATAAAGTTTTTTCACCAGCTCTTCCGGGTCAATTCCGGCTGGCACACGCACCGGCAGCCTGGCTTTCTGCAGCAGAGCCTCCACCCGGGCAGCCTCTTCCTCGGTTACAAAACCATGGGCCAGGCCAAGCTTCAGCTGCACCATCATTCCCACCGCCACGGCCTCACCGTGCAGCAGGGTGTAGCCGGCGGCGGTCTCCAAAGCACGGCCGGCGGTATGGCCCAAATTCAAAATCTCACGCATGCCCTTTTCACGCTCATCCTGCATCACCACATGGTATTTAATACGGGCGTTGGTCTCGGCTACATGGGTGCACACAGCCGGGTCGCAGGCGTAAATTTCATCCAAATGTTCTTCCAGGTAAGAGAAAAACTCCGCATCGGCCAAACAGGCATGCTTGATCGTTTCGGCCATGCCGCTCACCATCTGTCGGCGGGGCAGGGTCTTCCAGGCCTCAATATCAATATAAACCTTTTTCGGCTGGTAGATCAGCCCGATCAAATTGGTGGCCAGCGGGGTATCCACCGCGGTTTTGCCGCCTACAGAAGCATCGGCCGCTGAAAGCAGCGTGGTTGCCAGGGTAACAAAAGGCACGCCGCGGCCAAACGTACCGGCCACAAAACCAGCCAGGTCACTCACCACGCCGCCGCCCACGGCCACCACACAGCAATCCCGCCGAAAACCCTTTGCCAGCATGGCATCTTCCAGCTGTTCTTTAACAGCGCGCACTTTGCTCTCTTCCCCTGCCGGGAAAACAAACAATTCGGCAGAAAGACCTGCTTCCCGCAGACCGGCACACACCGCATCGCCAAACAGTTCTTTCACGGTGGAATCGGTGATTACCGCAAATTTGGAAACACCGGGCACCAGCCCGTTTTTCAGGTCTTTTACCAGCATCGGCACCAGCCCGGCGCCAATTTCTATATCATACGAATCATCCACGACCTTCCGCAGGCCCACATGAAAACGACTCATCTTTTAACCTCTCATACACAAAGCACGGATACCGCGCAGCAAATTTTTTCACCGCTGTTTCTATAAATACACTGCCGCTGGGGTTGCAGCACCGTACTTGCAGTGTCTTTGGCAGCTGCAGCCAGCGCAGGCGCTCCTGCACTGCCCGCAGTTGATATTCACATTCCTGTTCATTTTCCAGCCGCAGCTCCACCACAATCGGCGGTGTTTCCAGTGGGCGCAAAAGCCAAAACCGGAACACCCGCAGCAAATCCACAAAACCTGTGGCAAACACCACAGCCAGCAAAAAAGTACAAATCAACGCCAAAGCCTCCACCTCCCTGTTTCAGTGTATGCTGCACCAAAACATTCGGGTGGTCGTCCCGGCTTTTGAATACATTTATTTTACACGCTTTTCACTGTGAACGCAATGGGCATAAAAGAAAAGGCTCCGCGAACTTTCGCAGAGCCAAAACTTTGTGGAAAACTTTTTCAATTACAGAGCAGCCGCACGCAGAGCATCCACGCGGTCGGTCTTTTCCCAGGCGACGCCCAGGTCTTCGCGGCCCATGTGGCCATAGGCGGCCAGGGCACGGTACTGCGGAGCACGCAGGCCGAGATCGCGGATGATCGCGGTGGGACGCAGATCGAACACCTTGCTCACAGCCTCGGAGATCTTATCATCGGAAACAACGCCGGTGCCGAAGGTATCGACCATTACGGAAACGGGATGAGCCACACCAATGGCGTAGGCGATCTGAATTTCGCACTTTTTGGCCAGGCCGGCAGCCACCACGTTCTTGGCGGCATAGCGGGCAGCGTAAGCAGCGGAACGGTCCACCTTCGTGGGGTCTTTACCGGAGAAAGCGCCGCCGCCGTGACGACCGGCACCACCGTAGGTATCCACAATGATCTTACGGCCGGTGAGGCCGCTATCGCCCACAGGGCCGCCGATAACAAAACGGCCGGTGGGGTTCACATAGTACTTGGTATTTTCATCCAGCAGTTCAGCGGGAATGATGGGACGGATCACATACTCCACCATATCCTTGCGGATCTGCTCCAGGGTCACATTTTCATCGTGCTGGGTGGAAACAACCACGGCATCCACACGCTTCACGGTGTCACCATCGTATTCCACGGTCACCTGGGTCTTGCCATCGGGGCGCAGGTAGTTCAAAATGCCTTCCTTGCGCACCTGGGCCAGGCGACGAGCCAGCTTATGGGCATAAGAAGCAGCGGCAGGCATCAGTTCGGGGGTCTCATCGCAAGCATAACCGAACATCATGCCCTGGTCGCCGGCGCCGGTCTGATCCAGCTCATCGGTGTCGCCGTTCTGGGCTTCATAAGACTTATTCACGCCCATGGCAATATCAGGAGACTGCACGTCGATGGAAGTCACCACAGCGCAGGTGTTGCCATCAAAACCGCAGGCAGGGTTGTTATAGCCAATATCGCAGATGACCTTGCGGGCCACAGCGGGAATATCCACATGCCAGGTGGTGGAAAATTCGCCCATAATATTCACCATACCGGTGGTGGCGGTCACTTCGCAGGCAACATGGGCATTGGGGTCATGGGCCAGAATATCGTCCAGAACAGCATCAGCGATCTGGTCGCAGACTTTGTCCGGATGGCCTTCGGTTACGGATTCAGATGTAAAAAAGTGCTTTCTCATTCGATTAACCTCCTGTACTTTCTCTCTTCTTGTCACATTTTCTCTCATTTTCCGGCAAAAAAACACCGCCGGACATAAACCGACGGTGATTGTTAACCTCATCTACCGGTTTATACCGCAGGATTTGGCACCTTGCTTTGCAGCAGGTTGCCGGACATCGTAGGGCCTGTTCCCTCCGTCACTCTTGATAAGGGGTATATTCATTTATCGAACCGAATAATTATAGCACACGAAGTTCCTTGTGTCAAGGTTCAATCCAGGTAAATTTGCCGCCAAGCACGAAAATAAAGCACAGAGCCGCAGCAGCCACCACCAACAGAGCAATCACGATCGCTATAACAGAGGCCAAAGCAGAAACCTTTCCTTCAGCCTTGGAAGAGGGCGGCAGCAGCCCGGCTGCCTGCAAAGCAGAACGAAGCGGACGGTACAGCACATAAGAAAGGCCGGCGTTCATAATGGCCTTTACCAGGTTGAAGGGGAACAGCAGCGTGGGAATCAGGGCCATCACTTCGCCCATTGTGCAATTCATGTAATACGGGGTAATGGCAAGATTCATCACCAGCATCAAAGCTGTCATGGTAAACACCGCCGCGGTTAAACCGGCCACCGCACCCAACATCGTATGGCGGTATTTATACACCAAACCGGCCGTACCGGCAAACATGGCGCTGGATGCAAAATTCATAATAAACCCATACACACCTGTATCGCTGATGGTGAAGAACTCGATGAACGAGACCAGCAGAGAAGCAATCACGCCGGTCATGGGGCCATATATAAACGATGCCAGCGTTATCACGGCATCTTTGGCGTCGAATGTAAGGAAGCCCACCTTAAAGTGGAAAATAAATGTACACATGTAGCCCAGGGCACAAATCAGTGCCACGGCCACCATTTTTTTGATTTTTGCAGAAGATTTTGTCATACCTCTCACCTCTTAATTTTGTGAGAAACGCGAGAAAAAAGCAAAACGTCCCGCAGAAAAACTCTGCGGGACGCAAAATGCCTTATAAAGTCACGTTTCTTCTACCATCCGGACTATACCGTCGGC
>JAFYOA010000094.1 GCA_017547865.1 Clostridia bacterium | reverse complement strand
CGGGGCATGGCAGAAAAATCAGAATCCAGCAGCACCAGCTGCGCCACCTGGCTGGCCGCCTTGGCGCCGCTGGCCATGGCAACCGCGCAGTTGGCCTCCCGCATAGCCAGCACATCATTCACACCGTCACCAGCCATGGCTACGGTGTGCTTTTTCTGTCGAAGCGCACGAATCAAGCTGCGCTTTTTCTCTGGCGTTACCCGTCCAAAAACGGTGTACCGCTCCACCGCATCCAGAATTTCCGCTTCTGTTTGCAGAGTCTGGGTATCCACATAGAGCTTTGCTTGGGCAATGCCCGCACGCCGGGCGATCTCTGATGCCGTCACCGGGTCATCACCGGAGATCACCTTCACCGCTACACCCTGTTTTTCAAAATACCGGAAGGTTTCCAGCGCTTGTTTGCGGATACGCCCCGACAGCAGGATCAGCGCCAAAGGTGTTACCCGGTCTTCTTCCAGCCCGCCGGGCACGGGATCGCCCTCATAACCGGCGCACAGCAGTACCCGGTAGCCTTTTTTACTCCAGGGCATCACCAGGTCGGCCACTTCCCCAAATCGGTTGCCCAGCACAAACTCCGGCGCACCCGTTACATAAGCACCTTGCCCCCGGATTACCGCCCCACTCCACTTTGTTTCAGATGCAAAAGGAATCCTGCGCAAAACCTCCCACCCCGCCGTATTGGGGTACAGCTCCGCCAGGGCTTTGGCAGTATCATTTTCCAGTTCTTCGGAGCCATACAGAGCACCCAAAACATTTTGCAGATACTCCGCATCCACACTCCCCAGGGGAATCAGCTCCTCTACCTCCATGCCCGGCTCTGTAATCGTGCCGGTTTTATCCACACACAGCACATCCGTGCGTGCCAGCATTTCAATGCAGTTCATATCCTGCACCAGCACCCGCCGGGTTGCCAGTTTGATGGCGGAAGCTGCCATGGCCACACTGGTCAGCAGATACAACCCCTGGGGAATCATGCTCACCAACGCCGCCACCGTCTGTTCTGCCGCATTTTGGGTGTCTGCACCGGGGGCTGTAAAAGCACCAATAAAATACAAAATGCCCAGCGGCACCAAAATCACGCTTAAAAAGCGGATCAGCTTATCCAGGTCGCCCATCATTTCCGACTTTGCAGCCTTGGGGTCTTTTTTCGCCTGGGCAGAAAGGCGGGCAGCATAGCTGTCATCCCCCACCCGAATCAACTGCACGGCACCCTGCCCGGCCACCACAAAGCTACCGGACAGCAGTTCATCGCCGGGGCACTTTTCCACAAGATCGGGCTCGCCGGTAATCATCGATTCATTCACCTGCAAAGTGCCTTCCCGCACCACGCCATCGGCGCAGATCTGGTCACCCCCGCGAAAAAGCACCATATCATCCAGCACCAATTCTTCAGAGCGGATATCTTCTATCTTACCCTGGCGTACTGTTTTCAGCTTTTGGGCAGCCATAAAGGATAGCTTTTCCACAGCCCGCTTTGCCCGGATCTCCTGCACGATGCCAATGACCAAATTGATCACCACCACGCCCAGAAATCCGAAATTGGTAACCGGGGAGCCCACCAACGCCAGAACAAGAGCCAGCACCACAAAGATCAAATTAAAAAATGTAATGCAGTGCCGCAGAATGATCTGTCCTTCGCTGCGAAGCGCGCCGGAGGATACCCTGTTATCCCACCCGTTTTCCATGCGCTGGTGCACTTGTTCCTGGGTCAAGCCATAGGCCGGATCCGGATCTGCACCAGGTAAGGGTTGCCGCATTTTTCTGCGCTCCACAAAGTATCCCCCCTCTGTTTGTTTGATTATTGTTTCGAGTTATCTTCCTGCCGGCAGGCCGTTGGCGGTATCCCACAACGCCACCACCGTGCCGCTGTGGACGGTGATCCCGGCCGGTTTCTTTATAAAATGGTTGCTGACTCCCAGAGGAAAGCTGCTTTGCAGCACATCCCGATTCAATTCATAGCGCAGCCCCCGCAGAGTAACGATTGCATCCGCCCCCAGGCAAAACACCGACAATATCCCCGCAGCTTCCGGGGCAAAACGAACCGTTTCCTCCCGCACGGCCGTAGCAGTATGGGAAAGGCCTACCAAGTAGCCCACCGCTCCATGCTCCGCCAGGAAACACAAGGTCTGTAAATTAGCCAGGGTGTGATCCAGCCGAGGGCCATCCATGGCGCCGTAGAGCACAAATCGGCGGCAACCCAGCTCCAAGCCCTTGCGCACCGCCAGCATAGAATCGGTATCATCTTTTTCCACAGGAAACACCTGCGCCCCCTCCGGCACATAGCCCAGAGAATCAAAATCTCCAATAATCCCGTCGGGCACCAAACCCAAAGCCTGGGTGTGCATCAGACCGCCATCAGCCGCCAGAACATAGTCGCCGGCGCCAATGGGCTCTGCCAGCCGGTCAAAGCCACCGGCGCAGAAAATGTAGCAAGTCTTCACAGCCTTCGCCCCTTTCTTTCCCTATATTCTACCATATCATCCTGCAAAACAAAACCCTAACTATAAAACTTTTATACAACAAAACCGCCACGGCTAAGCCTGAAGCCGCAGCGGTTTTGGGTTATACGCACGCCGTCTCTTTGCTTGTTTCCTTCTTCCAGGTCAAACGCTTGGGGTAGAAGAAACGCAGTTTTTCCTGAGCCAGAGAGAACTCTGCGGTTTTGGCAGTACGAAGTTCTCCATCCAAGTTGAAGGGGCATTCCTTATCGCAGGTAACTTTTACATGGGCAGTACGCAGGTGCCGCACCAATTTCCCCAGTTCTTTATACCGGCCATTTTTGTATTTGCCAATCAGGAACGGCACCTGAAAAAGATTTACCTTATCCACCAGAAGCACTTCCAGCACTCCGTCGGCAGGATCGGCCTCCGGCACAGGGTTGAAACCGCCACCGTAGAAACGGCCATTGCACACGCACACAAAGGTAAACCGACTGTCATAGGTCTTTCCGTCGATCTCCACCACATAGTGCTCAGAGATACCCTTAAACAGGTTGATAACCGTAGACACCACATAAGCACGGAAGCCATGAAGCAACGGCAGACGCTTATAGTTCGCCACGTCTGTGCCAATGCGGGCATCCAACCCCACAGAACAGATATTCAGCGCCAAATCGTCTCCCATGCGGATCATGTCAAAGGTAGCTTCATCGGCATCCAACAGCTGCTCCAAATCAAAGAACGCCTTAGGATCAGAAAACAGCTTTACAAAATCGTTACCGCTGCCACCGGAGAACACCGTTACAGCTGCGTTGGAAAAACCTGCAGCACCGGCCGCCACTTCATTGAGCGTACCATCACCACCGCAAGCGTAGATGCGGTATGCTTCGCCGCTTTCCGCCGCTTCCCGCGCCAACTCCCGACAGTTTCCCGGCGCAGCAGAAATCGCAATGCGGTAATCCAGTCCACGGCTACTGCACACTGCATCGATCTGCTTGCGGTAAATTTCGGTTTGGTCTCGGCTGCCCGCCGCAGGATTGATGATGAAAAGATGTTTCATTTCCGCTTATCCTTTCGCTGCGCAGAGGTGAACATGTAGTAATCGCACTTAATCTTACCGTTGTAGAACTTGCGTTTCTTATCGGCACGGCGGCCAAAATAGTGCTCAAACTCCGGTTCAGAGGTGATCACAAACTTTTGCCATTTATCGGCAAACTTTAAATGGCGCCCCAAAGCGCTGTACAGCCGCTGGGCACTGTGCTGCTCCATCATGCGCTCGCCGTAGGGCGGATTACACACCAGAATGCCTTCATCACAGGGCAGCGACATCTTGGTGGCATCGCCGTCTTTAAAATCTACACAATCGGAAACACCGGCTTTTCGCGCATTGGCAAAGGCCAGCGATACGCAGGCAGGATCGTTATCAGAACCCAGAATGCGGTACTTGCCGTTAAATTCTTT
>JAFYOA010000093.1 GCA_017547865.1 Clostridia bacterium | reverse complement strand
TGGTGGCTTTCAGCAGAGCGCGGTACTTGGGCAGGAAGGCTTCGCCTTCTTCCAGATACTTGGCATACAGACCGCGGGAGAACAGACCGCCGAAGGCATAGGGGAAGTTGTAGTAGCTCAGGCCGGCACGGTAGTAGTGGCTCTTGCAGCACCACATCCAGGGATGCAGCAGGCTGTGATCCAGACCGTCGCCATAGGCTTCCTTCTGGGCATTAAGCATGATTTCTTCCAGATCCTTCGCATACAGGAAAGTATCGTTTCTGCGGCGGATGACTTCGTCTTCGAACAGGAAACGGGAATAGATATCCGCGATGATCTGTGTGCAGTCCTGAATCTGGGTTTCAATAAGAGCGATCTTCGCATCGCCGGTGGCCTAGGAAATGGCATCGTTGACGATGATCAGTTCGTTGAAGTTGGAAGCGGTTTCTGCCACGGGCATGGTGTAGCCGGTGTTCATCGGACGATGATCCTGGATCTGCTGGCCGTGGTAAGCATGGCCAAGCTCGTGTGCCAGGGTGGTTACGGAACCAAAGCTGCCAACAAAGTTGGTGAGGATGCGGCTCTGACCCACGAAAGGCAGGTTGGAGCAGAAAGCACCGCCGACTTTGCCGCCGCGGGGGAAGAAGTCGATCCACTCTTCGTTGAAGGCACGGTCCACCATTTCAGCCAGGTCGGGAGCAAAGGAATTGAAGTGATCCACCAGGTACTTGTGGGCTTCTTCCACGGTAAAGGTCTCGCCGCCTTCGCTGCCCATAGGAGCCAGCATTTCATACCACGGCAGGCCGTTTTCATAGCCCAGCAGCTTGGCCTTGTGGCGCAGGTATTCGTGGAACTTGGGCAGAGCTTCGCGCATGGCCTGCAGCATGGCATCCAGCGTATCTTTCTGCATGCGGGACTGATCCAGCGTCATGGCCAGCGGGTTCTCAAAACCGCGCAGCTTGGCTTCCAGGTTTACCTGGGCCTTAATGCTGTTCAGAGAGAAGGCAATGGAATCCTTGATCTTGTTGTAGCAGGCCAGTTCGGCTTCGTAAGCTTCTTTGCGGACCACCGGGTCGTCGCTTTCGGCCAGACCGCGAATGGCAGACAGAGTGGTCTTTTCACCCTTGTAATCCACTTCCACGGTAGCGGTGAGGAAGGAGGTCAGATCGCCCCAGGCGCGGCCGCCGGAAATATTCATCTGAGCAAAGAGAGCTTCAGCTTCGTCGCTCATTTTATGAGAAACATCGTTTTTGATTTCTTCAAAGTAGAACTTGTACTGGCTCAGCAGTTCGTCCCCGGCGATCACTTCGTCCAGATTTTCCAGCTTGCCGGCAAACTTCTGGAACATAACGCTTTCTTTTGCCGTGCTGGCCATCATGCCCTGAATCTTGGTCATGTAGGCAGCGCCTTCGGTATCTGCACTGTTGGCAGAGCGGCGGAGGCTGAAGAAACCGGCCAGGCGGCGGGTCAATACGGTCATTTCTTCGTTGATTTCCACAACTTTGCGCAGAGAAGCGGCGGGAGCAGCAGAATCAAGCGCGTTTACAGCGGCTTTATAAGCTGCAATAACTTCTTCCAAACGGGTCATATCGGCCTGCAGGGCCGGGTCGCTCGTGCCTTTATACAGCACGTCCAAAGACCATTCGTTGTACATGGTAGCACCATCCTTTAATTTTCCGGCAGCAACATAAACTGCCGATTTCAAAATACTGATTGCGCCTATTATACCATTATGAATATTATCCGTCAATGGAAAACAGTTGTCTGTTGCGTAAAGAATAGTTGCGGCTTTGTGGTGCGCTGTGCTATAATGAACAAAAATCCTGTATTGGGGTGTTGGTATGCATTGCACACAACAAAAACTGTTTTATCAAAAAGAACTGGAATCTTTGGGATGCTATGATATTGTCGTGCTTGGCGGCGGCCCGGCCGGCGTTTGTGCTGCTGTGGAAGCAGCTCGCAATGGTGCAAAGGTGCTTTTGGCAGAATCTACGGGTATGCTGGGCGGCATGGCCACTTCCGGTGGTGTTGGCCCGCTGATGACCAGCTACGATCGCGATGGAAACCGCCCTGTTGTTGGTGGTTTGTACCGTGAAATCGTGGAACGCCTGAAAGCTTATAACGCGGTGATTCCGCCGGAAAATGCAGATTCTCCCAGTATTCATACGTCTTTTATTGCAAAATACCATCGCCATGTTACTCCGATCGATGCATTTGCTCTGCAGATCGTATTGGATGATATGACACTGGAAGCTGGTGTGGATGTGCTTCTTTATGCCCGTTTTGCCGATTGTGTCTGCGATGATAATGGCATCAGTGCCGTTGTGCTGGCTTGTTTGGAAGGCCTTCGAAGTGTTTTTGCAAAGGTATTTATCGATTGCACCGGCACGGCAGATGTGGCCGCAGCTGCGGGTGTGGGTACCTGGAAAGGCGATGAAAACACAGGTGTGCCGCAGCCCGGTACGCTGATGTTTGAAATCG
>JAFYOA010000007.1 GCA_017547865.1 Clostridia bacterium | reverse complement strand
GGATGAAGTGCTGCGCCTGGCCGGTGCGGCAGAAACAAACAGCGAACACCCCGTGGGCCGCGCTATTGCCGGTTATGCCCGTGCCCGATTGGAAAACCTGCCCGCGGCAGAAGATTTTACCGCCATTGTGGGCAAGGGCGTTTCTGCCCGTGTGGAGGGCTGCGATGTGTATGTGGGCCAGCCGGAAGAAAAAGATGCTGCCCCGCGAGCGGAAATGGCAAAGCTTGAAGCCATGGGCAAAACCGCCGTGGCTGTGTACAAAAACGATGAATTCTGCGGCGTGATTGCCGTGGCAGACGGTGTAAAACCGGGTTCTGCAGAGGCGGTGGCCGCACTGCGGGAGCAGGGCATTCGGGTGACAATGCTGACCGGCGATAACGAAGTGACCGCCAAAGCCATTGCCGCCAAAGTGGGCATTGATGACGTGCGTGCCCGGGTGCTGCCCGGCGATAAGCAGGCGGTGGTGGCCGGCTATAAAGCCGAAGGCCAGGTGGTGGCCATGGTGGGCGACGGCGCCAACGATGCTCCTGCCCTGGCTGCGGCCGATGTGGGCATGGCTATGGGCACCGGCACCGATATTGCCGCCAACGCCAGCGGACTGGTGATTATGAGCGGCGATTTGAAAGACTGCCTGCGGGCCATCCGCATTTCCAAACTCACGCTGCGGAAGATCCGGCAAAATCTGTTCTGGGCGTTTATTTACAATACCATCGGTGTGCCGCTGGCGGCGTTTGGTTTGCTGAATCCCATTGTGGCGGGCACCTGCATGGCCTTTAGCTCCGTATCGGTGGTCACCAGCTCTCTGCTGCTGCGGAGAAGTAAATTCTAAGCAAAAAGCCTCTGCTGAAAAAAGCAGGGGCTTTTTAATGGTATTGTGTTATGTAAAAGTTTCGCCAACCTTTTTAAAGGTTGCAGGGGTCTTGGGGGCAGAGCCCCTGAGTCGCTCTCCGCAGAGAGCGAAATTCCCGATGCTCCACAAAGGGCAGGAAGGAATACGAAGATCGAAGACAATTGCCAGCCAATCTGGGAACCCACCCGCCGGGAGGGGTTCCCGGCAGATGCTTGAACATCTTTTTTTGTGTTATATTTTCCTTGGGTCAAGTTCCAGCGCCCTGCAGATCTGCATCACGGTATCGAAGGAAGCACCGCCGATGCCCTGGGTCAGCAAAGTGGGCGAACGGATTTGCGTATATTTTTGTCCTCATACCCCGGGGCTTTTCCGCATAGAATGAAAAGAAACGAGAGGAGGACGAGGAATGCGTATGGTTGGCTACCACCAAAAAAGACGGCACCGCCCGCATGCTGTAAAACTTCAAAACCTTGTCCTTTAAGAGACATGACATTAAATCAGATAGGCATGAGCGAAGAGGAATACATGGACTTGAAAAAAGAATTATCTGAAGTTATCTTGAAAGCAGGTACCCCTCCAACTTCAAATGAAGCAGTATTTGCACTTTCACAAACATTTGACATTAGCGAAACTGAAGCTGAAAAAGTGCTCGCAGACTGCAATAATGATTTAAGAATGGCTGTCAAATTATTAAAACTTAAACAATTAGAAAAGGAATGAACTTAATAAAAAGTTTTATCCTATTAAACCCCTTTCAAAATCAATTGAATTAAACCAAAAGATAATAAGTGATACTATGGGATTGACTTCTCTCTTTTTTGAAGTGGAAAACAAGAATGTTTTTATATTAGGCACCGGAGAAGTGGCTACAAGAAGGGCACACCGCTTTTTAGATAAGGGAGCAAATGTCATTTTGGCAGGAAATTCAATTGATGAAGAATTAACTAAAAAAGGAGCTATTTTAACACCACTAAAAGACCTTGAAGATTTT